>DAOOIT010000033.1 GCA_035384565.1 Planctomycetota bacterium
TGATACAGCATGGGTAGATGGGCGAGAATGGGCGATTCTCGCGGTTCCGGCCATATTCGCTCATCTGCGCGATGAGCAAGTATGGGAGCGGGAATGGCCGGAAAGCGTAAGGCGTTGAGGCATAGAGGGTTATGGTGAGATCCCGCCGTCGCTGCCGCCCGCGTCCCACGATGTCCGGCGGTTGCCACGCCAGGATCACCAAGCCCTGATGAGCTAAGAATGTCAACTGTCGGCTGGCAATAGCGCTTCGGCAGGAATGAGGGGCGAACGGGCGCTTCCTCAGGGGCGGGAAGGCGGTTGGTTGCGGAGGCGGGTTGCGCTCGCTCTCTACTTCTGTGCCTTGCCCGCCTTGCCGCCCTTCTCGGCGCCGGCGCGACGCACGGGCCACGGCTCGACACTGGCGCGCTTGGCCCAGGCGTCGTAGAGGTCGGAGAGTTCCTTCACCTTGTCGGGGTTGGCGGCGGCGAGGTCGTGGAGTTCGGTGCGGTCGGCCTCCAGGTCGTAGAGTTCCCAGCCGCCGGGGTGCTTAGAGACGAGTTTCCACTTGCCCTGGCGCACGGCGCGATTGCCCTCGTGCTCCCAGAAGAGGACGCGGGGCACGGAGGCCCCGCCCACATTCTCGAACGCGGGCAGCAGGCTCCTGCCCTCCAGGGGCTGAATCTCCTTGCCGTTGAAGGTCTTGGGATATTCGGCGCCGGCAACATCAAGGCAGGTGGGCATAAGGTCAATCGTGTGGCCCACCTGATGGGTCAACGTGCCGCCGTTCTTGATGACGGCGGGCCAGTGGACGACGAGGGGCGAGGCGATGCCGCCCTCGTGGGTCCAGTGCTTGTAGAGGCGGAAGGGGGTGTTGCTGGCGTTGGCCCAGGGCAGGTGGTAGCTGAGGAAGGAGTCCACGCCGCCGGGGGGGACGCCCGGCTTGCCGCGGTCAACGGCCTCGGCGCAGCCGCCGTTGTCGGTCAGGAACAGGATGAGGGTGTTGTCGAGCTTGCCCAGCTCGCGGAGCTTGGCCACCAGCTTGCCGATGTTCTGGTCCATGCGGTCCACCTGCGCAGCGTAGACGGCCATGCGCAGGTCCCACATCTCCTTGTCGGCCACGTCGTCCCAGGCGGGGGCCGCCTTGTCGCGGGGCGTCAGCGCCCACTTGGCGTCCAAGATCCCCATTTCGATCTGGCGGCGGTGGCGCTCCTCGCGGAGCTTGTCCCAGCCCTTCAGGTAGTGGCCTTTGTATCTCGCAATGTCGTCGGGCCAGGCGTGGAGGGGCCAGTGGGGGGCGGTGAAGGCGAGGTAGAGGAAGAAGGGCTTGTCGCCGCGGCCGAACCGTTCTACGTATTCGATGGCCTTGTTGCCGAAGGCGTCGGTGGCGTAGAAGCCCTTCTCGTCGGGGTCTGTCTGCTTGTCGTCCTCGGCGAAGAGGCGGCCCTGGTCAATCTTCCAGTAGTTGGAGCTGCCGCTGACGAGGCCGTAGTAGCGCTGGAAGCCGCGGTCCACGGGCCAGTGGGGGCGCTGCTCGCCGATGTGCCACTTGCCGACCATGAGCGTGGTGTAGCCTGCGGGCTTGAGGGCCTCGGCGATGGTCACGCAGCGGTCGTTGAGGAAGCCGCGGTAGCCGGGCACGCCGTAGTCGCCGACCATGTGGCCGACGCCGGCCTGGTGGGGGTAGAGGCCGGTGAGGAGCGTGGCCCGCGACGGGCAGCAGCGGGGGGTGTTGTAGAACTGGGTGAAGCGGAGGCCGCCCTTGGCCAGGGCATCGAGGTGGGGTGTGGCGATCTCGCTGCCGTAGCAGCCGATGTCGGAGAAGCCCATGTCGTCGGCGAGGATGATAATGATATTCGGCCGCCTCGCCGGCGCGGCACTGACCGGCACGTTCCTGAGGAGGTGGCAAGAAGCTGCGAGTGCGCCCAGGAACCCGCGCCGGCTCATTCCACGTGGCATGAGTCTCCTCCTATCCTTTCACGGCGCCAAGCTGGATGCCCTTGACGATGAACTTCTGGGAGACGATGAAGAGGAGGATCAGGGGGATGATGTTCATGACGCTCGCGGCCATGATGAGGTTGGTCTGGCGGCCATACATGGTGTCGAAGTACAACATGCCGATGGGCAGGGTGCGCAGGTGCTCGCTCTTGATGAGAATCAGCGGCCAGAAGAACGAGCCGTAGTTGCCCAGGAACGTGAAGATGCCCAGGGTGATGAGGCCCGGGCGGGCCAGGGGCAGAATCACGTCCCAGAAGACCTGCCAGTGGCTCGCGCCGTCCATGGCCGCGGCCTCGTCGAGCGAGGGCGGAATGGTGAGCATGAACTGGCGGAGCAGGAAGGTGCCGAAGGCGCTGAAGGCGGCCGGCACGATCAGCCCGGCGTACGAGTCGAGCAGGCCCAGCTTCACCATCAGCGCGTAATTCGGGATCATGGTCACCACGCCGGGGATCATCAGCGTGGCGAGGTAGAGGCGGAACACGTGGTCGCGGCCCCGCCACCTGAGGCGCGCGAAGGCATAGGCCGCCATCGAGCTGGTGAGGCACTGGAGAAACGTGACCCACGCGGCCACGAACAGGCTGTTGAAGTAATAGCGGCCGAACGGAATCTGCTCGAAGACCTTGGGGTAGTTGCTGGGGAGCCACTTGGTGGGGAAGGGGTTGAGCTGCTCGACCTCGGCGAGCGGCTTGAAGCTGGCGAGGACCATCCAGAGGAAGGGCACGAGCATGGTGGCGGCGATGAGGCCGAGCATCGCGTGGCTCGCGCCGAAGCGGCCGCGGCGAAACCACCAGCGGCGCCAGGCGGAGGGAGCCGAGAGTTCCGCGTGCACGCAGGCACGCCCTACCTTACCCATGCGTCCGTTCTCTCCCATTCGCGCCGATTCGCGCGATTCGCGGTCTAATAGCTCAGTTCCTTGGCCCCGAATTTCCAGTTGACGAGTGTGACGGTGAAGATGATGGTGAAGAGCACCCAGGAGATGGCCGAGGCGTAGCCCATCTGGAACTCCTCGAACGCCTTGGTGTAGATGTGATAGACGAGCGTGGTGGTGGTGCCGGCCGGGCCGCCGTAGGTCATCACGCGGGCCTGCTCGAAGCCGCCCTGGAGCCCGCCGATGAAGCTCATGACGACGATGAAAAACGTGGTCGGCGCGAGCTGGGGCCAGGTGACGTTCCAGAAGGTGGCCCAGCGCCCCGCGCCGTCAATCTGCGCGGCCTCATAGAGCTCCTGAGGCACGTTGGACAGGGCGGCGAGGTAGAGGAGCATGTTGTTGCCGCCGATGGCGATCCAGACGCCCATGAGGATGATCGCGTCGCGCGCGCCCAGGCCCCACTGCTCGCGGCGGAGGCCCACCGTTTCGACCTCGAGACCTCTGGCCCACGGCCAGACGACGAGGAACAGCACGAAGGCGCACGCGGCGCCCGCGAGAGCGGCCCGGGCCGGCACCCGCACGAACGCGCGAAGCAATCTGCCCGCGCCCAGCAGCCCGAGCCCCACGGCGACCACCACGGCGAGGCCGAAGATGTTCTTGGTCGAGAGCAGCCACACGGGGGCCTGGACGTTCCGGAGGCCCACCGCGCCGAGGACGGCGTTGATCGCGGCGTTGATGGGGCCGAAGTCGGGGTTGTACAGCGCCTTCCACAGGATCATCAGCGCCACGCCGCTGGTGAAGGTGGGCAGGTAGAAGAGCGTGCGGTAGACCACGATGCCGCGCAGGTTCTGGCTGAGCAGCAAGGCGAGGAGCAGCGACCCCGCGATGGCGAACGGCAGCCCCATCATCAGGTACACAGTGTTGAGGAAATAGAGCCAGAACTGCTGGTCGCCGAAGAGCTCGGCGAAGTTCCGCAGGCCGATCCAGCCGAAGGGCACGGTGCGCTGGAGGTCCCAGTTGGTGAACGCGATGGCGAGCGAGAAGAGCACCGGCCCGGCGGTGAAGACGAGGAAGCCGAGGAGATTGGGCATGAGGAAGCCCATCGCCGGCCAGAAGTCGCGCTGGTGTCCGCTCGTGGCTTTCACGTGCCTCCGTTCCCCTGCCGCAATCTCGCGCAGGTTGGCAACCTGCGAGAGGTCTTCTCGTGGCCGGTCACTTGCGCGTCAGCGCCTCGTAGCGCTCGCGCAACTCAGGGTCGCGCCGAACGGTCTTCTCGATCTCCTCGTTGATCTGGCGTGCCGCGGTGCGCAGGGCGTCGGCGGCGGGTTTGGTGCCGTTCTTCACCAGGTCGAGCTGCTTGGCGATGATGCGGCCGGCGGCGTTGCCGTTGACGAACGGGCTCACCTCGTCGGGGAGGCCGTACTGCATGATGTCGCGCCACACCGCATTGAAGTCCTCATTCGGGAACTGGGGGTCGTGGAGATAGAGGTCGGTGTAGCAGTAGCGGATGACGGGTGCGAGGGCGTCGGCCTGGCGGTTGATCAGCTCGTTGTATTCCTTGCCGGCCAGGTACTTGAGGAAGGCGACGGCCTCGGCGCGGCGGGGACTGTTGCGGTTCACGAGGGTCGAGCGGCCATAGCCGCGGAAGACGCGTTGGGGCCCGTGGGGGCACTCGACGGCGCCCAGGCGCAGCCCCTCGTAGTTGCGCAGGGTGCACAGCCACCAGCGTCCGCCGAGGGCCATGGCGGCCTTGCCGCCGCCGAACCAGGTGATGGTGCCCGAGCCCCAGCCGCCCGCGGTGGCGATGGCCGCCTCCTCGACGGGGTTCGGCGCGACGTGATGCTTGTAGACGAGGTCCTGCATGAGCTGGACGGCCGCGATGTTCTCGGGGCTGTCGAGGGTGCAGCGGGTGCCGTCGGGGGTGTAGACGCGCCCGCCCCACTGGAGGCAGAAGTGGCGCCAGTTCCACCAGTCCATCATGAACCCGAAGTGCTCGATGCGGCCGCTCGCGCCCCGGACCGTGAGCTTCTGCGCCAGGGGGATGAAGTCGTCCCACGTCCACGGCCCCTTGGGATAGGGGATGCCGTGGCGGTCGAAGAGGTCCTTGTTGATCCAGAGGGCGTTCACCGAGGCATTGGTGGGGAAGCCGTAGGTGCGTCCCTCGTAGAGGCAGTTGGGGTGGGCGGCGGCCCAGCAATCCCTCTCGACGCTGATGCCGGCCGCCGCCAGTTCGTCCGTCACGTCCATCGCGATGCCGCTCTTGACGTAGGCGGAGAGCTGGAAGCCGTCGTAGCAGTCGAAGAGGTCGGGTCCCACGCCGCCGATGCACTGCACGATGACCTTCTGCATGCCGACGTTGGAGGGGTCGAGGCGGAGGGCGTACTGGGGATGAAGCTGGTTGAAGACGGCGATCTGCTCGCGGCGCGCGGGGTTGTCGTCGCTGATCCACACGAGCGGCGTCTTGCCCTCCTCGGCCAGGCGCGGCTGGAGCAGCCACGCCACGCCCGAGAGCAGGGCGAGAACCGCAAAGGCGCCGGCGAAGACGTATTTCATCAGGACCGCCTGACTGCAATGCCCCGGCTCCCGCGGGCATTCTAGCCCGGCGGCGTCGGCGGGTCAAGGAAGCCTTGCGACGCAGCGGCGCGGCCATCGTGCTCAGGGCGGCTCCGAGCGCGGCGCACAGGCTGCGCACGGAGCCGGGCGGGAGCGGACACGACGTGAACGGACCCTATGGACGTGGTAGACAAGGCTCCGGTCCCTCCTCGGTCCGTCCCGTCCATCGCGGCCATCCCGTCCGTAGAGTCCACCACGCCTGCGAGCCCCCTCCCGCGGCGGGGCTGCCTGGGAGGCGTGGGGCGCTCTCTACCTGAGCAGCACGAGCATCAGCCCGACCAGCCCCAGGCAGATAGCCAGGGTGACGAGGAAGCCGACCCACGACTGGGTGGAGGGCTTGACGAGGAAGAGCCCGCCGGCTGTGCACAGACGCTTCTCGGGCGGCACGGCCTGGTCGAGGGGCAGCTCCAGGTTCGCCTCCTGGCCGATGGGGGTGTAGATCCTCTTCAGGAAGGCGTCCACGGCCTCGGCCTTGGGCCGCCGCGTGAGCAGACTGCCCACGACGCCGCCCACGAAGCCCGTGAGCAGCGGCAAAGCCGTGACCACAAACCGGCTGCACACCAGAACGTCCCGGCCCCCGCTGTCCTTCGCCCAGTCGAGGAGGCCCTGGGCCGTGAGACGCTGGAAGAGCGCGCCGTCGGCGGTCCAGGAGCGTGCCCCGTCGGCCACGGTGAGCAGGCCGGCCTGCACGAGGCCCTCCTGGCTCCATCCGAGGAGGTGGCGGGTGAAGAGGAACGAGGCGGCGGCCAGGAGGATGCAGCCGAAGACGCCGCCGGCGTTCATGCGCCGCCACAGGATGCCCATGGCCGAGGCGATGCCGATGAAGGACATGATGTTGACGTAGTCGAGGATGGCGCCGACCACGCTGTGGCGCAGGTAGATGGCCATGCCCGTGGCGGCCGCGATGATGGCCAGGCCTGCGAGCTTGGTGACCTGCACGCACTGGTCGTCGCCCGCGTGGGGGCGGATGTAGCGCCGGTAGATGCTCTGGGAGAACAGCCCGGCCACCGTCACCTGGATGGCCGAGCCGGTGGACATTCCCGCGGCCATCACGCAGGCGAGCATCAGCCCCTGGAGCACGGGGCTGAGGAGCGCCCGCACCGAGTCGCCGAAGGCCGCGTCGGGCTGCACGCGCTCGCCCGTGCGGAAGAGGAACACGAGCCAGCAGAGCGCCAGGATGCACCAGCCCATGGTGCAGATGCGCTTGAGCACGTTGCCGTAGGTGAAGCCCATGCGGCCCTCCCACTCGGTCTTGCCCGCGCCGCACACGGTCATCAGGTGGGGCTGGGCCAGCATCGAGATGGGCGAGTTGATGCACAGCAGCAGCACCGTGGCCAGCGAGAAGGTCTTGAGGTCGAAGAGGCTCAGATAGTCCAGTTGCGCCGTGCTGCGCTCGGAGAGGGCTTTCACCGCGCCCGACCAGCCGCCCACCTGGGGGAGCGCGAGCGCGGCCGGGATGGCGAGGAACGAGAGCGCGATGATCATCAGCCCCTGCACGAAGTCCGTGCGAATCGCGGCGATGATGCCGCCCCAGTAGCTGTAGACGATGAAGACGGCGGTGGTGGTGAGGAGGATGCCGTAGAACCACATGTCGGCCTCGCGCTTCGGCACGCCGCGGGCGGCCCACGCGGGCGCCTTTTCGGCGGCGGCCCCCGCGGGTGCGGCCGCCGGGGCGGCCGCGGCCGGTGCGCCGGGCGTCGGCTTGGCCTCAGTCACTTCGGCCTTGCCCATCATCCCCTGCACCGTGCGCGCGGTGGCCAGCAGCATGCTGGCCGTGGCCACGGTCATGCCCACGGTGGCCATGACGACGTAGAGGATCGTGGCCGCCTTGCCGAACCGCTCCTCGAAGTAGTCGGCGAGCGTCAGGCAGCGCATGCGGCGGATGATCGGCGCGATGAGCCAGTAGAAGGGGGTGCCGAACATCCACATCCACGACACCCAGATGCCCGAGGCGCCCGACTTCACGGTGGCGCTCATCACGCCGGTCACGTCGCCGGGGTGGGTGCCGGCGCCGAAGGCGTGCATGATCATCATGGGCACGCCGAACTGGCGTTTGCCCATGAGGAAGCCCTCGCGCCCCTTCGCCTCGCGCTTGCTCCACCAGCCGAGGGCCAGCATGCCGGCGAAGTAGAGGACGAGCACGAGCCAGATGACGTAATGAAGGCCGAGGATTTCGTTCATTGCCAAGTCCTAACCATCGCCCGAAGCCACAAGCCACAAGCTACAAGCGGCAAGCTCCGAACAGAGAGACCGAGGGTGCGAAAGGGCTCGCTGGATGCGAGCCGACACCCCCGTTCACCTTCGGCTGCCATCTCTCTCGAGGTCACCCGTGATCCTCGCAATGAGGCCAGTGAGGACTCTGGCCGCCTCCTCCTTTGCAGCAGCAAGCTCGGCGGCCTTGTCTGTCGGAAGGTAGCCGAGACGATGAGCGAAGTCGAGCAAGTACCCTGCCTCCTCGATGGATGCTTCGGCACGGTTCAGGAACAGCAGGTAGTCCCGTTGCGTGCGCCTCCCACTCCCCTCGACGATATTCGTCGGGGCCGAGAGGGCCGCACGCCGAACCTGCGAGGTCAGCCCGTACTGCTCATCGCGCGGAAATGTGCGCGTGGCCGCGTACACGGCGATCGCAAAGGCATCGGACTTCTGCCACGCCTTGTTCCTGCGGTAATCCTTGCCCACGATCTGTCCTCTTGAGCGGCGGACCCATCTCCAGCTTGCAGCTTGCAGCTTGCAGCTTGTAGCTTGCAGCTACTTCCCCTCGGCGTAGGCCGCATACCGCTCCGCCACCTTCCCCTCCTTCTCATCCCCCACATGGAAGAGCACGCGGTAGCGCAGGGTGAGTTCCTTGCCCTCGTCGAGGGTGTAGGTGCCCTTCTCGGGGTTCTTCTTGTCGAAGCTCTGGATGGCGAAGGGGTTCGAGCCGAGCAAGCCGTAGGTGCGCGAGTGCCAGTAGACGCCGTCGGGCTGGCCCTGCATCTTGTGCCGGAGGTTCGAGGGGTGGTCGAAGATGGCGTAGCCGTAGCGTTTGCCGTCCACCTCGCCGGAGGCGTCCACCCACAGGGCGCGCTTGCCCCACGAGGCATTGCCCTCGTCGCCGTTGGAGTTCACGAGCCGGCCGTTCTTGCCGTCCTTGTCGGCGCGGAACTCCGTGCGCATGCGGGTCGAACACATGCCGCCTTCCTTGGTGTCGCCGAAGACCACCTGGCCGTACTTCGCCTGGAGAGTGATCTCCAGGTCGAGGACGCGATAGGTGTCGTCCCTCGGGCGCGGGATGCGCACGGTGCGCACCTCGGCCAGTATGGGCTTCTTCTCGGCGTCGGTCCAGTCGAGGGTTTCGCGGAAGAGGCCCATCTCGGCGCCGCTCTCGACGGCCTCGAAGCTCTTGTGGATCTGCCAGCCCGCCTTGGCTGCGTTCGACCAGTTGTCTACGCCGTTCACCGCGCCGTAGGCCACCCACAGGCTCGTGTGGTGCGGATGGTCGGGCTTGGTCTCCTTCGGGTCGCCCTCGGCGAGGGGGTAGTGGCGCATCATCTGGGTCTGGTTCGGGCCGAACACGGGGTAGAAGCAGGGGCGCAGGATTCGCTGGTTCATCGAGGGCTTGGGCGCGAAGCGATAGGTGGTGAACGGCTTGCCGTCCAGGGTGATCTCGAGGGCGTCGTCCGTCTGCTTCAGTTGCACGCCGGCTGCCTCGCTGCCCAAGGCGCTCGCGGCCGCAAGCGCCAGCAGGCACCACACAGGTGTACGCATCGCAGGGCCTCCTGGGAAAACGTCGTGCCGTCCAAGACGCAGGTAGTCTGCCCGAAACGAGCGGCCCTGTCAAGCGCGCCTGCGGTTGGCGCTGGACGCGCCGCCGCAAGCCGTGTAGAATGCGGCCATCGACGTCGTTTCCACGGACCCTGGAGAGGAAGGAAGCCATGGTGCCAGGCTCGGCTCGCGTGCTCGTGTGCTCGGCGGCGCTCGTCGCGTGCGTTACGCTGGCGGCAGGAGGCGACGCCGAGAAGGCGCGGCCGCCCGCGGCCCCGAAGCTGGAGATGACGGTGGACACCTCGGAGGCGCCCGACATGGCCCAGTGGGCGGCCGAGGCGCGAGCGCTCTGCGAAAAGAACTACGCCATGATCCTGGAGCACCTCGGCGCGCCCGGCTTCACGCCGCCCACGAAGGTGCGCCTGGTGTTCAAGCAGGACAAGGGCATCGCCGCCACCTCGGGCACCACGATCACGTGCATGCAGG
Source organism: Planctomycetota bacterium (assembly GCA_035384565.1). Taxonomy (NCBI): domain Bacteria; kingdom Pseudomonadati; phylum Planctomycetota; species Planctomycetota bacterium. The sequence goes on from DAOOIT010000033.1 coordinate 9,686, forward strand.
GCTGGTTCCAGCAGCACCCCGACGACTACGGCGCCGTGATCCACGAGCTGTGCCATGTGGTGCAGGCCTACGGCCGCCAGCGCGTGCCCGGCTGGGTGACCGAGGGCATCGCCGACTGGGTCCGCTGGTTCAACTACGAGCCGCCGAACCGCCGCCCGCGCGTCAACCCCGCCCGAGCTCATTACACAAACGGCTATCAGGTCACCGCCGCCTTCTTCGACTGGATCGTGCGCACGAAGGACAAGACGTTTGTCAACCGCCTGAACGACGCCGTGCGCAATGGGCGCTACAAGCCGGAGTTGTTCCAGGAGTACGCAGGCAAGCCGCTCGACGGCCTGTGGGCCGAGTTCCTCGAGTCGCTTGCCAAGAAGTAGCCCCCGCCGCGACACCCGTAGCGACAAGCGACCCGCTTGTCGAAGCGCCGAGAAGCGGCGCAGCGCCCATTGCCAGCAATGGGCTCCCGACGCTCGCGGCTACGACAGATGGAGAAGAGCGCATGGCCGATCTCTTCGAGCCGCTGCCTCGGGAGGAAGTGATCAAGGCGGTGGAGCGCAAAGGCCCCCGCCGGATCCCGCTCGTCATGGCCAAGTGGTGGGGCGAGGGCCTCTGGGAGCAGTACGGCGAGCGCCTCCAGCACTTCGACCGCTATCCCCACGACGCCGCGATGGTGATGTTCAGCCCGCTCGACGTGGGCAAGATGGGCCTCTCGTGGCTCGGTGAGAATGCAGGCGTGAAGAAGGGCCACGACGCCGGCGGCCCGCTGTGGGACTGGAGCCATCTCGACGAGTTCATCGCCAGGATGCCCGACCCCGCGGCGTCGCCCGTCTTCGACGAGTTGCGCCCGCATGTCGAGCGTGCCCGCGCCGCGGGCCGCTACCTGCTCTTCGGTTGGTGGGGCCTCTTCTTCGAGCGCCCTTGGGGCCTGCGCGGCATGGCCAACCTGATGACCGACTACTACCTCGAGCCCGAGCGCATCCACCGGCTGCACGACGCGTTGTGCCGCCTCTACGTCGGCTACATCGAGCGGGCGGCGCGGGAGTTCCGCCCCGACGGCTTCTGGACGAGCGACGACTTGGGCAACCAGCGGCAGCTCATGATGAAGCCCGCCCACTTCCGCGAGTTCCTCAAGCCCTACTACGCCCGCGTCGGCGCCGCCTGCCGAGCCGCCCGCATGCACTTCTGGCTCCACAGTTGCGGCAACAACACCGAGGCCCTCGACGACCTCATCGAGGCCGGCGTGCAGGTCTTCCACCCGGTTCAGAAGCACACGATGGACGAGCGCGCCGTCGCCGCCCAGTATGGCGACCGCCTCACCTTCCTCGTCGGCTTCGACGTCCAGCACCTCCTCCGCGAGGGCACCCCTGAGCAGGTCCGCGCCGAAGTCCGTTACCTCGTGGACACCTTCGACCGTCCCGATGGCGGCCTGTGCCTGGCCGCTGGCAACGGCATCGTCGCGGGGACCCCGTTCGAGAACATAGACGCGTTTCTCGATGAGGGGGTGAGATACGGGGTGGACCGTCGCCGAAAAGCGACATGCCTGCAAGAAGGGAGAGCAAGTGACTGAGGCATTGTCCGCGATTCTTGGCGCTGCAGTCGCGTGGTTGCTGTTCCGCCTCGGTCTTCAGGCCGAGACACACCGACATGTGGGCGAGCTTTATGACAAGCTGGTGGACTACCGCAAGGAGTACCCAGAGGTCCTGTCACTGGCCCGTCTCTGGAGGCCCGAGTACCTTACGCGTGTCTACCACCAGAGGTCGGACGAAGACAGGCAGTGGGCGATGTACTACGGCTATGCCGAACTGGTCTTGGGCTACTGCACGCAAGTGTTGGTGACGAGGGGCTGCGCTCTGGCGGGGCGGGCGTACACCCAACACCATCATGGCCTCGTGAAGCTGCTGCTGACCGAACACTACCCCATCGTCAAGCAGCTGGCCGCACCTGGGGGATATGCGTCTCCCCTGATCGCCCGGTTCATCGAACGACAGAGAGCGCAAGGATGGGACTGGGAGAGCAGGCATTCGGCGCTGGACAGGGTTGCCGGGCATCAGATTGCGCCGCCGACCAGCGACGGCTAAGATGCGCGGCGCCTTGGCGCGGCTATCGACGCGCCATGGGCGGAAGAACGGGGACGCAGGTGGGGCGGATGGCTTCGAGGAAGCCGCCGCGGAGAGGGCTGGCGAATTCGGACGGGGTGTACGGGAGGGCCTGGATAGGCTCGAGAATCTCTGCCGCGGCTTCGCCCAACAGGGCCAGTGATCTCAGATAACCCATTCGGCGGAAGGCGCGCGAGACCACCACAAGATCAATGTCGCTGTCCGCGCCCGCTCGCCCGCGGGCGCGCGAGCCGAACAGGTAGATGGCCTCGGGGCGGATGCCGCGCCGCGAAATGGCGTCCGAATAGCGCGCGACAATGCCTGTTACCTTACGGCTTGCTCGAACCACTTCAGCACCTTCCTGGTCATCTGGGCGCAACGGGTGGCAAAGGCCCCGCTGAACGTGCTCGCCGAAACGCGCAGGTCGTCCGGGTATCGAGTCGGAATGCTCAGTCCCGACAACTGCCCGATGAAGGCTCTGAGTTCCTCTGGCGGATCGACGCTCGCCTTGCGTAGGAGAATCAGCAGGTCGTGCACCTTCGGCGGCAGCTTGCCTGACTTGCTCTGGATCACCGCCTTGATCGCCTTCTCGACGGCGAGATGGCACAGGAAGACCACATGCCGCCAGTGGCCCCCTCGGAGCATGGTTCGGGCGGCGCGGAGTTCCTCTCGCGCAGACGAGACCCAATGCCTGACGGGGTCGGCAGAAGCCATGCGTCGATCCTCTCACCCGCGGGGCCACTTGCGCGTATTGTATGTGACCACAGGCCGGAATGCAATTCCAGCGCGCGGAGGGCATGGCCCCCGATCCGGGCGGCTGTCACCGGGAGCTACCAGGGCCGTGCGCCCCTCCTATCTGTATCACCTCTGAGGGGGGAAGTGGTACAGACAGCCAGGAACGGCCACGGAGGGCACGGTATCGCCCTGGCGCCATACTTGCTCAACCTCGTGGGGGAGAAAGTGAGCAAGTATGGGGAGAAAGGCCGTAGAAGCCCGCGAATCGCCAAACCGCCATACTTGCTTAATCTGGACGATGAGCAAGTATGGCGGCGGGCCGTCTGGTTTTTCGGACTGCGCGGCCAGGCAGTTGGCTTTCCCCGACGGGTTTGGTATGATTGGCCGCGGGGAGAGGCTAAGGAGCGATGATGATGGGTCTTCGCAACAAGAGCGGCGTTTCACGACGTGAACTGCTGAGGTTGGGCGGGCTGGGCGCGGCTGCGAGCCTGGCCGGCTGCACGCGGTGGGCTGAGCGGCTGCGAGTGACCGAACAGCCGGCCGTGGCGGCGCCGTTCCAGGTGCGGCTCGGGCTTCAGAGCTATTCGTTGCGCTCCTTCAAGTTCGACGAGGCCGTGGCGAAGATGAAGGAGGCGGGCATCGGCTTCGTGGAGTTCTTCCCCGCCCATTTCCCGATGGGGATGAAGCCGGAAGAACTCGCCGCGGCGCAGGCGAAACTGGCCGACGCCAACATCAAGGTCAACGCCTACGGCGTGTGCGGCATCGGCAAGGACGAGGCGGGCGCCCGCAAGCTGCTCGAGTTCGCGGCCAAGGTGGGGATCGAGCTGGTGTCGGTGGACCCCGCGCCCGACGCCTTCGACGCGATTGACAAGGTGCTGGCCGACTATCCCGTGAACATCGGCATCCACAACCACGGGCCGGGCTCGCGCTGGACGACGGCCGACGGAATGCTCAAGGCGCTGGAAGGCCACCACCCGCGCTTCGGCGTGTGCCTGGACACGGGGCACCTGGCCCGCTCGGGCGACGACCCTGTGGAGGCCACCCGCAAGATCGGCGCGGCCAAACGCCTCCACGGCTTCCACTTCAAGGACGTCAATGCCCAGAAGCACGACGTGGTGGTGGGGAAGGGCACGATTGACCTGGTGGCCACCTTCACGGCGCTGAAGGAAACCGGGTTCACCGGCCCCTTCTCGCTGGAATACGAACTGGATGCGAACAACCCGATGCCTGGCATCGTGGCCTCGTTCGCCGCCATGCGCGAGGCCCTGGCGAAGGTGGTGTGATGATGGACAGGATGGACAGGGGGGACTCTGTGGACCTGGTGGGCAAGGCCCAGCAGCCTTCTTGCTGTCTCGCGCACAGCGTCCATGCTGTCCATCGTGCCCCTAGGCTCTAGGAGGTCCCCAGTGAAGGCGCTCGCTGCGCTCCTGCTCGTGGTTTCGTCGGGCGACTACGACCGCCTCGACACCCCGGTATCGGTCGCGCTGAAGCTCGGCGATGTCGGCCTCACGCCGGAGCAGGCGGGCGTGGCCCGGTTCCTGCTCGTGGAGAGGGGCACGGAGAAGGCCGAGCCGATCCTGGCCCAGTGGGACGGCGACGGCGGCCGCCTGGTCTTCGTGCTGCCGGGCAGGACACCGAAGGGCTCGACCCGCACGTTCGATCTCCAGGTGAAGACGACCGAGCAGGTGCCCGCCGCGGCCACGGCGAAGGTCACGGAAGGGAAGTGTGTGGACGTGGCGCTCGACGGCAAGCCCATCTTCCGCTATAACCACGGGGTCGTAGCCCAGTTCCCCGACAAGGCGAGCAAGTTCGACCGCGCGGGCTACTTCCATCCGCTCTGGGCGCCCTGCGGCGAGATCATCACGGGCGACTACCACCCCGACCACGCGCACCACCGCGGCGTGTGGTTCGCCTGGGTGAAGGCCGACGCCGGCCCGATCCAGGCCAACTTCTGGGAGATTCAGGAGGGGCGCGGCAAGTTCGTCAACAAAGCCCTGGCGCCGGTCAGCGGCCCTGTTTTCGCCGGCTTTGCGGCGCAGAACGACCTGGTCAGCGGCGACAAGGCGATCCTCAGGGAAACCCTCATCGCCCGCGTTTACGCTGTGCCGAGCAACCTGCGCCTCGTGGACCTCGCTGTGCGCCACGACGCGACAGACGAGGAGGTGGTGCTGGGCAAGCTGCACTACGGCGGCCTCGGCTTCCGCGGACGCGACGAGTGGAACGAGAAGAGCGCGATCGTGGACGTGTTGACGAGCGAGGGGAAGACGCGCAAGGACGCCAATGCCACGCGGGCGAAGTGGATTGACTTCACGGGCCGCTTGGGTGCCGAGGGATGGGGCGGCATTCTCGCCATCGAGCATCCCGCGAACCCCCGTTATCCCAACGGCGTTCGCGTGCACCCCTCGATGGCGTTCTTCAGCACCACGCTCGTGCAGCCCGACGCCTACACGATCAGGAAGGGCGAGCCGCTCATCTTGCGGTACCGCCTCGCGATCCACGACGGCAAGCCCGACAAGGCGCTGGCCGAACGCCTGGCCGCCGACTTCGCGACGCCGCCCACCGTCACGATCAGGAGAGAGCAATGAAGCCCAGTCGCCGAGAGTTCCTCGCCCAGAGCGTTGCCATCGGCTCGCTCGCCGCCGGCGTGGCGCTCTCCGCCGAGGAGAAACCCCGCATCCGCATCGGCACCGTGACCTATATGGTCTGCGCCCAGATGGACCTGCCCACGCTCATCAAGGCATGCGAGGACTCGGGGATGGAAGGCGTGGAACTGCGCACCACCCACAAACACGGAGTCGAGCCGAAGCTCGATGCCGATGGCCGCGCGAAGGTGAGGGAGACGTTCGCCAGGACAAAGGTGAAACTCGTCGCCCTCGGTTCGGCCTGCGAATACCACGCCGCCGACCCCGCGACGGTGAAGAGGAACATCGAGCAGACCCACGCCTTCGTGCAACTCGCCGCCGACGTGGGCGCCTGGGGCGTGAAGGTGCGGCCCAATGGCCTGCGCAAGGACGTGCCCGAGGACGCCACGCTGCGCCAGATCGCGGGCGCCGTGAGGGAGTGCGGCGCCCTGGCCCAGGAGAAGGGCGTAAAGATCGTCGTCGAGTGCCACGGCGGCGGCACGTCGCGCCTCGACCGCATGGCCAAGATCATGGAATACTGCGACCACCCGGCCGTCGGGCTGTGCTGGAACTCGAACAGCGGCGAGACCGACGCGAACGGCTCGCTCAAGCCCAACTTCGACCTGTGCAAGAAGTGGATCTGGCACGCGCACATCACGGACTGCGGGGGGAACTACCCCTTCAAGGAGTTCTTCGACCTCCTGAAGGGCATCGGCTACAACGGCTACACGATGTTCGAGACCTCGTGCAAGGGCGACCCGGTCGAGTTCCTCAAGGAGCGCCGCGCCGTGTGGGAGAAGCTGGCGCTGTGAGGCTCACTTCGCCTCGCTGCCGCCGCGGAGGAAGAAATCCACGAACCGCTGGCACTTGAAGAACTCGTCGCACACCTGGTGCCCCTTGCCTTTGATGACGATGAGCTCAGCCGGGCCGCCCAGAGCGCGGTAGCGGCGCACGAGTTCCCCCGCGTTTGCCTCCAGGGGCACCACGCTATCGCTGTCGCCGTGGATGTGGAGGATGGGCACCTTCGCCTTCGCCAGCGGCTCCAGGCGGTCAACGGGATTGTGTTCTCTCAGGCGCTCGCGCAGCTCGGCCTCGCTCAGGCCGTAGGCGCCGCAGGCGCGGGCGAGGCCCGGATAGCTCGTCAGGTCGCACACCGTATAGATGCCGCCGATGCACTGGACGCATTCGGGGTGCTCGACGGCCCAATTGTAGAGCATCAGGCCGCCGCGGCTCTGCGGCAACAGGCAGGCCTTGGGCGCGAGGCCATAGGCTTTCGTCACGTGCTCGTAGAGCGCTGTGTAGGCGGCGCGGCCCTTGGGGCTGCCGAACGATTCCCCCACCTCGATGCCGCAGATGGCGAAGCCCCGGGCGAGAAGCTGCCCGAACATCCAGGCGTGGCTCGGGTCGGGGTGGCCGCCGATGAACGTCGGGGCGTACCACAGCCACGGCTTCGTGCCGTCGGGTGCCGCCTTCGTGGGCTGAATGAGGAAGGCCCGATGGCCGCCGAGGACGAAATCGAGACGCGGCGCGCCGAACTGCTCGGAGACCTTCGGCGGCCCGGCCTCGCCCGCGCGCGCAATGCTCAGAGACGCGACGCAACAGACGGCGGCGATCACAGGCACCCCTCGTGGCGAAGAAGCCATCGCTTGATCTCCAGTCCCGCGCTGAAGCCGCCCAGATCGCCGTTCGAGCGGATCACGCGGTGGCACGGGATGACGATGGGAATCGGGTTGTCGCCCACGGCCTGGCCGACCGCTCTCGCGGCGCGCGGCGCGCCCACGCGCCGCGCCAGCTCGCCGTAGCTGAGGGTCGTGCCGAACGGGACACGCCGGAGCTCCTCCCAGACCTTTCGCTGGAATGGCGTGGCCGAAGACAGGTCTAGCGGGGTGAGGAACCGGCTGGCCTCCCCCCGGAAGTACGCTGCCAACTCGCGCACCAGTTGCCGCGCCCAATCGTGCCCGGCGCGAGCCATCCCGGGCGCGCGGGGGGAGAACTCCAGCCGGGCCAGGCCCCTCTCGCTGAATGTGGCGCCAAGCGCGCCGCGCGGGAACGGGACACGGACAGGGACGGACAAACACGGACTCACAGAACCGCGGGAGAGAGCCACCTGTCCGTGTGTGTCCGTGTGTGTCCGAGTGCGGAGCAGTCGTGTTTTCATTTCTGTCCCATCAGCTTGTGAACTTGCGGGATAACGCGAACGTTTAGGACGCGCCGCGCGAGGAACTCGTGCATTCGGAGCATCACGGCAGGCGATGGAGGCCGCATGCTGCCCGTCGCCGTCACGGGCTGGAGCACGACCGGCGCCTTGAACCACCCCTCGTTCACCACCTTGGCCACGCGCTCCAGCTCGTCGTCGGTCGCCATCGAGCTCACGACGACCTTCACCTGCACGTTGCGCGCCGCCGCAATGTGGAGGAATTGCCGATGGGCATCCCAGGGTGTGGGCTGGCCCGTCGCCGATGTCAGCTTGACGTCCATCGCTACGTGGCGCACTGCATCAATCACCTGCTCCAGGGCGTTGGGCAGGGTGCCGTTGGTCTCGAGATAGATGGGCAGGCCGAGATCGAGCAGCATGGGCGCAAGGGCGCGGATGAAGTCGGGGTAGAGCAGCGGCTCGCCGCCCGTGAGGCTCACCGAGTGGTGGAGCTTGGGCGAGGTGTTGAGGGCCGCAACCGCCTCGGCCACCTGGAAGGGCAACATCGGGTTCGGCTGCGCGACGCATCGCCGCGAGCCGGGCTCCCGCTCTACGGCGCAGGTGGGGCTCGGCTCGATGGCCTCCCGCGTATCACAGTAGGCGCAGGCGCGGTTGCAGCCGCAGAAGCGTACGAAGACCTGGCGCGTCCCGACGAGGATGCCTTCGCCCTGGATGCCCGAGAAGATCTCGAGGATGGGGGCCGATGGCTCGCTCATTCCTGCACTCAATGGTAGAGCGTGCCTGCTTGCACGCGAAATCCTCGGCATCGGTGTGCAGGCATGCACACCCTACCGCTCAGCGGCTTTCCAGCTTGGCCTTCAGCACCGTCACCGAATGGGCCGGCAGATCGAGCGGGCCGTCGAGTTTCACCCCATCGGGCAGCGGCATGGTGGTCACCAACTCGGGCTGGCCCGGGGCGTTGGTCGCGCCGAGATTGGGGCCGTTGATCCGCCAGCCCGAAACGCCCGTCGCTTTGGCGCCTTCCGCAATCTTGAGCGTCACGGAGACCTCATCCCGCGGTGAGAAGTTGATGAGGCCAATCGAGAGCGTGCCTGCCTTCCGGTCGAGCGCGGCGACGGCGTCAACCGTTGCGCCGTCCGAGACGGTCACGGGCACCAACTCGCCGTCCACGTGCGCGCGGTAGAGCGCGAGCACGTGGCCGGCGGGGTCGAGGCAGGCGTGGTTGCGGGTGGTCTTGATGGCGCCGATGACGTTCACCGTCTGCGCCCAGTTGGCCATCGCCACGAGGTCGGCGGAGCGCAGCAACTCGTGCATCGCGCGGGCGGTGGCCACGGCGTCGGCCAGGGTATAGTAGTGCTCGAAAGCGCCCACGCCGGGCGGGTCGGGCCGCGGGTTCCACTCGCGCACGATGCCCCACTCGTCCACGGCCAGGCGGAGGCGGTCAATGGCTGCGTGGCCCTTGCCGAGACGCTTGCGGAAGTCAGCTACGAGGCCCCGCACACCACTCGCCACGTGGCCGGAGTAGGCCAGGAAGCCCTCCTCACACTTCCTCAGGTCCTCGGGCGAGAAGGGCAGATTGAGCTTCCGCTCGGTGTAGTGGTGGGCGCTCAAGAGGTCCGTGTGCTCCGCGCACAGCGGCACCACCACGTCGTTCCAGCGGCCGGGCGCGCCCACGGCGATGACCTTGATGCGCGGGTCGCGCGCCCGCATGGCCTCCACGAAGGCGTTGTGGCGCAGGGCGTAGCGTTCAACCGGGACGTTGCCCAATTGCCAATTGCCGTACATCTCATTGCCGATGCCCCACCAGGTGACGCCATAGGGCTCGGGGTGGCCGTTTCTCGCGCGTTCGGCGCCCCAGCGGGTCGTCGCCGCGCCGTTCGCATACTCCACCTCGTCGGCGGCATCGGCCACCGAGCCGAGGCCCGTGTTCACGGCGATGTACGGCTCGGTGTTCACCTCGCGGCAGAAGGCCAGGAACTCGTCGAGGCCGAAATCGTTGTCCTCCACGTCGTTCCACGCCCGCTCCCAGCGGGGCGGACGCCGGTCGCGGTCGCCGATGGCGTCCTTCCAGTTGTAGCCCGACACGAAGTTGCCCCCCGGCCACCGCGTGATGGGCGGGTTGAGACGCCTGATCAGCGCCAGCGTGTCGGGCCGCATCCCCTTCACGTGGTCGGCCGGCATCAGGGAGAGGCAGGCGAGCCACACATAGGCCGGCTTCGCCAAGAGCACGGAAAGCGTCGCCCCATCCGTCGTCGCTCCCGCCTTGAAACGGAGGGGGAACTTCTGGTACTCGCGCCCCACCTTATCGAGCGCGACCGATTGCCCATCGGCCTCGGCGTCTCCCCAGGCGAGCCGAATCTCGATTGGAGCGGGCTCGCCCAGGCAGGCGAGGATCGCGTAGCCGACGTACTCCTTTCCCTCGACGAGTCCGATTCCTCCCTGTCGGATGCCGCACTTGCCGCCCTTCGCGTCCCGGAGCCAGAGCGCCAGGCACTTGTCGCCCGCGTAGGCCCCTGCCGGGTCGTTGAAGGCATCGAACGCGGCCCCCTCGGGCTTCACCACCTCCCACGACTTCCCCGGCGCGAGCAGGAACTTCCTGTCCTTCAGCTTCTCGGCCCAGATGCCGTCGCGGATGCAGCGTCCCAAGTGCTCGATGAACTGGCCGTAGAGATAGGGCGAGATGGCTGCCCCGACCTTCCGGGGCTCGACCGAGACCTCGGCTCTCCCCGCGGCTTCGGCCCCTGAGAGGCCCGCACCCAGAACCGTTGTGCACACCAAGAGACTCCTCACCAACGGACGTTGCCCGAGCATTGACGCGCCCTCCAACCAAGGCGCACAGCGGGACCTGCACGCGACACCCTATTCTAACAGCGCCTCCCGCCCCGCGCCACAGAGAATCCCGCACGGAACGCCGCCTTGACAACGGACTGATCTTAGCCCGGAATTAGAGTACACGGGCTGCTGGGGCGGTGTCGGGCCGGCAAGAAGGGGCACGGAGGCAACATGAGCGATGCGCACATTCTGCGAGCGGTGATGGACCAGCTCCACGATGGAGTCTACGTTGTGGATCGCTCCCACCGCATCACCCACTGGAACCCGGCCGCCACCGCTCTGACCGGCTACCGCAGCGACGAGGCCGTGGGACGACGATGCAGCGACGGCATGCTGGAGCACGTGGATGGCCAGGGCAGGCCCCTATGCTCCGAGGCATGCCCTCTGGCGCAGACCATCGAGGATGGGCAGGCCCGCACTGGCGAGGTCTACCTGCACCACAAGAACGGCCACCGCGTGCGCGTGGCCGTGAGAGTGGCGCCTGTGTACGACGGCGATGGCCAGATCTGTGGCGCGGCGCAGGTGTTCGCGGAGGACATCCGCGTCGTGACCGCGATGGCGCAACTGCGCGAGATGGAGCGGCTCGCCCTGCTCGACCCGCTCACGGGGCTGCCCAACCGCCGCCACCTCGAGGCGGTGCTCGCCGCGCGGCTCGAAGAGGCCCGCCGCCTGGGTGGCTCGCTGGGAGTGCTGCTCGCCGACGTGGACCACTTCAAGCGCCTCAACGACCGCCACGGCCACAGCCTGGGCGACGACGCCCTTCGGATGGTGGGCATGACGCTCGCCTGCGACGTTCGGGCCTACGACCTCGTCGGCCGCTGGGGCGGCGATGAGTTCCTGGGCATCTTCCCGCGCGTCACCCTCGACGAACTGCGCTCCATCGCCGAACGCAAGCGAGTCCTGGTCGAAGGGGCATTCCTCACGACCGACGGCGGGCCGGTGCGCGTCACCACCTCGATCGGCATTGCCCTGGGCCAGCCCGGTGAGGCGGCCGAGAGCCTGCTCGCGGCGGCGGACGAGCGCCTCTACGAGAGCAAGGCCCGCGGCCGCAACTGCGTCAGCGCTCGCGCCCCGGCCGCGTGAGCCGCCCCCGTTCCAGTGTCTCGCGCTACTCCACCATCGCGGTCCCCCACTCGGCGGGCTCGAGGCGGCTTTCGTTGGGGATGTCGTTGGTCACGTTGGCCGAGAAGCTGTTGTTGGTCCAGTAGGCGCGGAGCGCGGCCTGGGTGCCGGCGGCGTTGCCGAAGATGTAGCCGAGGTCCATGCGGACGCTCGCCCCCGCCTTCGGCGCGAAGCCAATCAACTCAAGCGGGATGGTGGCGACGGCTTTGAAGCCGCCGGGCTCCTTGTGGTAGTCCAGCTTCACGGCCTCCGTCGACTCGATGGCGTCGAAGCTCTCCTTGCCCGTGGGCGAGGTGAGGACTATGGGTTGGCCGGCGAAGCCCTTGACCTTGGGGCGATAGATGACGGCGAAGGGCTTGCCCTTCTGGCGGGTGATGAGGATTCGGATGTCGCCTGGCGCGGGGGTCTTGCGCTTGTGGTCAGCGGCCGGATCGGTGGCCAGTTGAATGTCGAGGAGGTTGCCGCCCTTGAAGACGAGGCGCGGATCGGTGGTCTCGTTCACAAGCTCGGCGGGGCTGGTGACCTCGTAGGCGATATAGAGGTTCTTCTCGTCGTATGCGGCGCGGGCGGTGAAGGCGCGGTTCGCGTCCACGGTCTTGGTGACGCCTTTGGCGAGGTCGAGGGCGGGACGCCCCCGCACGATCTCGAGCCGCTGGGCTTTGGCCTTCGCAAGCTCGTAGTCGGCGAGGGCCTTGGCCGCGAGCTTCGCGTTCTCCTCGGAGTGCACGTAGGTGCCGCCGGGCAGGCGCTTCACGGTGTCGAGGCCGAGGATCTCGGTCACGCGGCCATCCTGGTCGCCGGCGAGGAGGAAGATGCGGTTCATCCCGTCGGGCTTGACCAGTTGGCCTGTGACGACCTCGGAGGCCGTGATGTCGGGGCCGAGTCCGCCGCTCCGCCCGTCCCGCATCACCATCCCCACGTAGATGCCGTCGCGGGTGAAGATGTGGTAGGGGCCGAAGTAGGTGGCGGCGCCGGTGAAGTCGCCGGCGATGCCGAGGGGCATAGTGAGGCCGTAGAGACGGCCGGGCGTGACCATCGGCAGGCTGAGGGCCTTGTTCCAGTCAATGATGCCGCCGTAGCCCCACACGAGCTTGCCGTCGCGGGTCCAGCGGGCGAAGCCGGGCTCGCGGCCGGGGCTGAGGGTGTAAACCGCCCCGTCGCTGTCGTCGTAGATCAGGCTCGTGCCGTTGGAGTTGTTGCCCTTGAACGGCACCTCGACCCGCTGGGCGAAGTCGTAGACCGGCCGCCCGTCGGCTTCGAAGCGGACGGGCTTGAACATGAACCCCGTGTCGCTCCAGGCGTTGAGGTCGGCGTCGAGCCAGTTGAACGCCGTCTCGCCGCGGCCCGTGGGCGAGGTGGTCAGCTCGGCGGCCTGGACGGTTTGGTCGTTGTTGGCGTCCTGCCACAGGTAGGCGCCCTCCTTCATGCCCTTCATCACGGGATACAGCACGCCGCCGCCGTACGGGCCGAAGGCGATGCGGATGGTGCCCGCAAAGGGCTTGAAGATGTCGCCGTCGCGGATGAAGAGCATGTTCGAGTAGTCAATCATCCCCCAGCCGAACTGCTTTCCGTTCTTGGCGGTCATCACGCGGAAGTGGCCGGCGTAGCCGCCGGGGTTGGGCATGTCGATCATGTTCTCGGCGGTCGGCCGCCAGATCGTGCTCCAGGGCACGCACGTGCCCTTGTTGAGATCAACCTTCCAAAGGACGTTGTGGCAGTACAGCTCGTCGGGGTGTTTAGGGTCCATGTAGGCCCAGCCGAAGTAGGACGAGCCGCCGAAGAACTCGGCGACGAGTTTCCCACTGGTCGTGTCCCAGACGCTATGTCGCTTTGGCCCGTCCAGGGTCTCGGCGACCCACAGGTTGCCATTCTTGTCGAGTGCGATGCCGCCTGGCTCCAGGATGCCGTTGGGGTCATATCGCCCCACCCTCGGCCTCCCGCCCTCCTTGCCGATGCTCTTGAGGTACTTACCATCGCGCGAGAAAACCGAGATGTTCTGGAGCTTTCCGCGGTTCGCCACGTAGATCGTCCCATCAGGGGATGTGGCTACTCCCGAGGGCTCATCCACGCGAAGGCGCCTTGCGGTGTCCCTGCTCGTCAGGGGATGCATCTCCACTCCATTGCTAGTGACCACCACCAGCCCGTCGGGATGAGGTGCCAAGCGCCGGGGAGCATCGAGGCCGATCTTCAGCCAGGCTTGCGCGCTCGGATCACCGCTCTTGGCGTCGTAGGCGCACACTAGGTCGCGCTTCGTCCACGAGACGAAGACGAGTCCATTGCGGTAGGCCACAGCGGTTGCGACGTTGGACTTTTCGTCGCCACCGGGGGGCGGGGCGAGGAAGGGCTTGCCGTTGCCCCAGTTGAGGGGGCGGCCATCCTTGGCGTCGAAGACCTTGACGGAATGCTCGCCCTCGTAGCCGTGGTCGCCGACGACGAAGAGGCGCTCGCCATCGGTCGCCATGTCCTCGGCGTTGTGGCGGATGCCCCAGAGCTTCTTGCCCTTGAGGTCGGTCTTGATGATGCCCCAGCCCGATTCGCTCATGTTCCAGGAGAGGAACATCGCGTCGCCGCAGGCGCACACAGAGGTCGGATTGCCGTGGTCGCCGCCCCAGCCGCCCGTGTTGTCGTCGGTCTTGTAAGGCGGCTGGCCGCTGTTGTGGGCGGAGAGGATGAACTTGGTCTTGAGCGGCTGATGGGTCAGCCCCTTCCAGGTGTAGGTGCCGGGGGCGAGGGGCTTGCCCGCGTCGTCGAGGCCATCCCACCGCTCGACGTTCTGCCCCGCCCGCCGCGCGCCGGAGGCAACGAGGATGCGCCTGACCATCCCCGTGGCATCGGCGAGGCAGATGCTCACCTCGCTCTCCTCGGGCACGTCGTAGGCGAAGGTCAGCGGCATCGGCTTCTCGGGCGGCAGGCCCTCCTCGACAAGGTCTTTGGGCAAGTTGCCCTTGTCGGAGAAGATGATCTTGCCCCAGACGGATGACGACTGGTAGACGAAGCCCGGCCCGGCCATGACGTCGTAGCACCAGGCCCCGCCGCCGGCGGTCTTCAGCCCGTCGGGCGTGCCCCAGAATACGCAGATGGAGCCGGCCAGGATGTCGCCCGCCTTGACCGGCTTGACGCCGAAGGTGGCCCACGGGATGCGGTACTCGAACGTGTAGCCGCGGCCGTCGTCGGCCTTGAGGTAGGCGGCCTGGAACTTGTCGCGCGGGATGACCCCGTTGGCCGAGAGGTCGGGGCGGAGCGGCTTGCTGAAGGTCATCGCCCGCATCGCCACGAGGTTCGGCTCCTTGCGGTCGGTATAGTACCAGAGCATCAGCGTGCACATCTTGTCGCTCTCGTCCTTGTTGAAGGACGACTTGTGGATGGGGTAGCCGAGGGCGGGGTCGAGCGACAGGAAAATCTGGCAGACATCGGCGTCCCAGGCCTTGTCGGGGTCAACGTTTGGGTCGTGGCGGTTCATCATCGGCGAGGGGTCTCGGACGACCCCGCTGATATAGAGCGCCTCGGCGTCGTACATCAGCGCGCAGCGCGCGCTCTGCATCTCGCTCGTCTCGGAGACCACATACATGAATATCTGGCCCGAGAGGTCCCAATCATCGAGCTTCCCATCAATCACCACCTTGCCTGGGACGGGCACGGCATATGCCTTCTTGTGGCGCCCGAGGCCCGTGTCGGCCAGGGCCGTGAGCGAGGTGGCGAGAAGGGCGAGGCACACGGTCGCCCTAGGACGTAGGTGCATGGGATGCTCCTGAAACGAGGCGCCAGATGAACAGAACAAACTCGATGGACGCGTCGGCGTGTTTCGCGGGCATTTCTTCAGGCCTTTGGCGTGCCGTAGCGGCGGACGAGCTCGGCGCATTCGGCAGGCTGGTCGCTGTAGCGGTCGTAGATGCCGACGATGACGCCGTCGGTGGGCTTGATGCTGGCGAAGGTCTCGCGGAAGGCCATGTCCACCATTGCCGGGTGCTCCGAGAGGCGGCCGGCGGCGAGAATCTTGAAGGCGAGGCAGGGGCGTTTGGTCGCCTGCATGGCTTTGTACATGCGCGGCGGGTCCTCGCGGAGGTAGACCTCGCCAATTGGGATGGGCGTGTAGCCGAGGAGCTGCTTGAGGGCCTCGGCGCTGCGGTGCCGCTCGTAGACGCAGGTCATGTAGTAGTCTACGTCCCAGCCCTTGGACTCCACGTAGTCCACCACGTCGGGCATGTGGGTGGAGACGCCGACCTGGAGGCCGGCGTCGCGGATACGCTTGAGGTAGTCGTGGGCGTGGTCGAGCCGCTTGTTCTTGAAGAGCGAGTCGGTGCGCTCGCCGTGGTGCGCGATGCCGATGCAGCCGCCGGCCTTGAGGGTGTCAATCACCGCGGGGTTGTCGCACTCGATGGCGAGGAAGTGCATCTTACCGCCCTCTTCGAGGAAGCGGCGGTAGAGGGCGAGATTGCCGCAGCCGCTTTGCCAAGCGTTGATGCCGACCTCCTGGCAGCGGCGGAGGGTCTTGAGGATCTGCTCGGGCGTGAAATAGGCTTTCATCTCGCGGTTGACGAAGGTGGAGAGGTGGGAGCCGGCGTTGAAGCAGTTGGCGCCGACGATGAGGCGCGAGACAGTGTGGGGGCCGAGC
Organism: Planctomycetota bacterium; assembly: GCA_035384565.1. NCBI lineage: Bacteria > Pseudomonadati > Planctomycetota > Planctomycetota bacterium. The sequence continues at coordinate 25,856 of DAOOIT010000033.1, forward strand.
TGGATCATGGGCATCTTGCCCGGCTGCTCGGCGGGGGCTTCGGCGGCAACGGCGGTGTGGGCGACGGCGCCGGCGACGACGGCCGCGGCGCCAACTTGCTTGAGAAACTCGCGGCGGCCTTCATCGGGGCACGCGTCGGGTGCGGACGGGCACATCAGCGTTCCTTTCAACTGGAAGGGGGCAGGCGTTTCTTGAGCTTCTGTGGGATTGCGGGCGACTGGGCGAGAGTCCGCACGAGGGCGGCTGCCCGCTCGATTTCGCGGTTGCGCGCGTCCACCACCGCGCCCACGATCCGCTCGCGCAGACGCCCGGCCGCGCGGCCGAGGGCCGCCGCCGTGGCCAGCCGCACCAGCGTCTCGAGGAGGATGCCGTGCTCGTTTGCGGTGAGCTGGCGGTCGGTGGCTTCGCGGTGGAGGAGTTCTTCGGCCAGTGCGGCGGCGCGCGGGGCCATGGCACTGCCCGCTGCGACCAGCACATCGGCCAGCACGCGCACCGTGGGCAGGTAGTCGCGGCGGAGGGCGATCGCCTCGGCGATGGCCTCGCGACGCGCGAGCGGCAGGTCGGGCAAGGTGCCCAGATCGCGCAGGGCCTGGAGCAGGAGATCGGTGTTGCCCGGCCCGAGCTGGAGCGAGCCGTCGGCGATCTCGCGCCAGGTGCGAATCAGGCGTTCGACCGCCCTCTCGTGGGGCACGCCGCTCGAGGTCAGCGCGATGTTGCGCAAGCCGGCGAGCACGCCGGGCACCAGCTCGGTGTAGGCAGACACCTCGCCGCCGAGGGCGTAGACCACCTCGTCCTTCTTCGTGCCCAGGCTCTTGGCCTCGATGTCCGGCAGATCGCGGTCGAGAATGCGGCCGAAGAAATCGAGCAACTCCACCTTGAGCGCCGGCTCCACGCGCGGGCTGAGGCACAAGCGGCCGAGCCCGTCCAGGGCCGCGTGAGCCATGCCCTTCTCCAGGATCAGCGAGCGCAGGGTGGCGGCGGCCGTGGCCACGACCTCTCTGGCGGCGGCCGGGCCGGAGCACATCTGGCCCAGGGTGCGGGCGAGCACGGCCCGGTCGGGAAACCCGCTGCCGAGCTGCCGAATCACGACGGAGACGGCCCGGGCCACCTGGGCGGCCTCGCGCGGGCGCAACCGAGCCGCGAGCTCGCCGAGCACCCGCGCCGCGGCCAGGCGGGAGGCGGGCCGCTCGCCCCGCTGGACCATCTCGAGGAGCGGCGGGAGCGCCGGGGCGCCCAGCTTGGCGACCATGGCCTCGATGGCGGCCAGGATGCCCGGGCTGGCGTACTCCTGAAGCGAACGCAACAGCTCGGCTGCCAGCGCCCTGCGCGTGGACGAGGGGAGCGCGGGGTCGGCCGCGGCCAGGGAATTGATCACGGCGAGGCGCGCGGCCCGGTGCCCGCGGCGGAGCGCGTCGAGCAGCAGGAGGCCGATCCGAGCCTTGACGGCGGGCGGCGTCTTCGGGCGGCCCCCCAGAATGTCGAGCAGGCGCACGAGGGCCTCCTGCGCCGCCTCGGGCGCGCCGAGGAGGCGCTCGGCCACCGCCGGCACCACCGGGTCGCCCGTCTTGCCCAGAGCGTTGAGAATCTGGAGGCACTCGACGCTCGGGTCAGCGCTGGCCTCGATCTCGGCGATGCCCTGCGCGACCGCGCGGTCGCGGGCCTCGGCCGTGGAGGCCAGCTCGATGGCGGCGGCCACCAGGGGACGACGGACGCGGTGGTCGGCGATGGAGGCCAGCTCGTGCTCGAGGGTCCGCGAGACGCCCTCGGGGTTGGCCTCGCCGAGGAGAAGCAGCACGCGGCGGACCTCGGGGCCGAGCTCCTCGGCGGCGTCGCGGAGCTGCGTGAGCAGCACGTGGACCAGCTCCTGGCAGCCGCGCGCATCGCGGGCCACAGAGCGGCAGGCGCCCTCGATGCCGCGGATGAGCAGGCGGCGAACGTCCACCGACGTCTCGTATCGGAGGGTGCCTGCGATGAGCCGCAGGAGCACGCCCAGCTCGGTGTCGGCCGCGGTGCGGAAGCGACGGCCGAGGCGCTGGGCCGCCGATTGCCGCTGCCGCTCGTTGCCCTCGGCCAGGAAGCGGGCGTCCTCGGCCACCTCGGGGGCCAGGCCCAGCGAGGCGAGGGCCTGCGCCGCCTCGCTGCGGACCTCGGCCTCCCGGTCCATCAGCGCGGCGGCGAACAGCGCCATCTTCTCGCGGTCCGAGGCGGGCGAGAGCGCCAGGCGGCGGATCGCGGTGACCTTCTCCTTCGGGTCCGCGCTCGTGCGCAGAGTCAGCTCCAACTCGGCGATGTCGCGGCGGGTGAACAGATCGTGAATCTCGCTGGGATGGAGCACCTGCCCGCGCGGCGTGAGGGCAGGCAACTGGGCGGCCTCCGGCTCCTCGGGTGCGCCTTGCTCGGCCAGCAGTTCCTCCTCCAGGGCGATCGTCTTCCAGCCCCCGGCCTCGCACACGACGAACGACCCCGGAAGCTGCTCGCCGGGCAGGGCTAGCGACTTGAGCGAGTCCGTGTCGAGCGACGCCGTGGCCTCGAACAGCCGGGGGTGCAGCACGACGTGCTGAAGTGCAGGCGAATCCCGCAGACACTCGATGGCTGCCGCCGTGAGGTCCACCTTGTGCGCCAGCAGCGCCGCCAGACGCACGGCCAAGCGGTCGCTCAGCCCGAAGCGCTCCTTGTAGAAATCTTTGGCTCCGCGCATCCCGGTCGGCATGGCTACTCCTCCGTCCCGATGGTACTAGGGAGTGCAGGGGGAGTCAAGGCGAGACAGCGGCGCGATTTGACGCAGGGCCTCTGCCCGAGTACCCTCTGTGAACATGCTAAGTCGGGAGCCTGGCCACATTCGGAAGGGGCGACGAACCAGATGAGCGCGTTTCCACGCACCAGCGTCGGCGGGGTGTCCATTTCGCGGCTGATTGTCGGCACGAATTGGTTCCTGGGCTATTCGCACACGAGCGCGGCCAAGGACCGCTTCATCCGGGAGTTCATGACCCGCGAGCGGGTGGCCGACATCCTCACCGTGTTCCTCGAGCACGGGGTGGACGCGGTGATGGGGATGCCGGTGCCCATGCTCAGCGGCGCCATCGAGGACGCCCAGTACCGCACGGGCCGCAAGATGCACCTGATCCTCACGCCCACGTTCAACATCCGCCCCGGCGGGCCGCCCGAGCAGGAGCCCGCCCCGGTCTTCGACCGCTGCAAGGAGCTGGGCGCGACCTTCTGCTTCCCGCACTCGTCGCTGGTGGACTGCCTGGTGGATCGCCTGCACCGCACGATCCGCGGCTACGACGGCTACGCGCGGCTGATCCGCGAGCGGGGCATGATCCCCGGCCTCTCCACCCATCTGCCCGAGAGCGTCGTCATCGCCGATCAGACGGGCGCCGACGTGGAGACCTACATCCAGATCTACAACTCGGCCGGCTTCCTGATGACCATCGAGGCCGACTGGTGCATGCGCATCATCCACAACGCCAAGAAGCCCGTGATGACCATCAAGCCGCTGGCGGCGGGCCGCCTCCTGCCGCCCGTGGGGCTCGCCTTCGTGTGGAACACCATCCGCGACCAGGACATGGTCACCATCGGCACCACCACGGCCGACGAGGCGCGCGAGGCGATCGAGCTTTCGATGGGCTTCCTCGAGCGCCGGAAGCCCAACGTCGAGCTCCAGACGACCCGCAGCAAGAAGGGGCTCGAGTGATCCCATGAAGTGCTTCGTCACGGGCGCCGCGGGGTTCATCGGCTCGCACCTGTGCCGCCGGCTGCTCGCCGAGGGCGCGGAGGTGGTGGGCATTGATTCGTTCACCGATTACTATCCGCGCCCGGTCAAGGAGGCCCGCGTGGCCACGCTGGCCGACCAACCCGGCTTCACCTTCGTGGAGGGCGACGTGCTGACGGCCGACCTCGACGAACTGGCGACCGGCTCCGACTTCATCTTCCACCAGGCCGCCCAGGCCGGCGTGCGCGCGAGCTGGGGCCAAACCTTTAAAATCTACACCAACAACAACGTGCTCGCCACCCAGCGAATGCTCGAGTGCGCCCGCCGCGTCAGGCCGAGGAAGTTCGTCTATGCCTCCTCGTCGTCCGTCTACGGCGAGGGCCGCGAGCGCCCGACGAAGGAGAACGACCCGAAGGTGCCACTCTCGCCGTACGGCGTGACGAAACTCGCCGGCGAACACCTGTGCCACCTCTACGAGCACAACTTCGGCGTGCCGACCATCTCGCTCCGCTACTTCACCGTCTACGGCCCGCTCGGGCGGCCCGACATGTCGATCTGGAAGTTCACCCTCGCCATGCTTCGCGGCGAGGAACTGACGGTCTACGGCGACGGCGAGCAATCGCGCGGCTTCACCTACATCAGCGACGTGGTCGAGGCCAACCTGCTGGCCGCCCGCTCGAAGCTCAGCGACACCGCGTTCAACGTCGGCGGCGCCAGCACCGTCACCGTGAACCAGCTCATCCGCCAGATCGAGCGCATCCTGGGCAAGAAGGCCCGTGTCCGCCACGAAGAGTTTGCCAAGGGCGACGCCCGCCACACCGAGGCCGACATGAGCCGCACCCGCAAGCTCCTCGGCCTCACGGCCCGCACGCCCCTCTCGAAGGGCCTGCCGCCGACCATCCAATCCATCCGCGATTTCTACGGCCTCTGAGACAGGAGCCGCCATGCTCTCCGACCGCGTGAGGCACATTGACGCCTCGGGCATTCGCAAGGTCTTCGACCTCGCGGCCACGATGAAGGACCCCATCAACCTGAGCATCGGCCAGCCCGACTTCGACGTGCCCGAGCCGATCAAGCTCGCGGCCATCGAGGCCATCCGCGCCGGCCACAACCGCTACACCCAGACCCAGGGTATCCCCGAGCTGCACGCGGCCATCCGCAAGATGCTCAAGGAACGGAAGCAGTTCGAGCCCGAGGCCACGCTCATCACCTCGGCTGTCTCGGGCGGCCTGCTGCTCGCCTTCCTCGCCACGCTCAACCCCGGCGACGAGGTGATCATCCCCGACCCCTACTTCGTGATGTACAAGCACCTGGCCACCCTGTGCGGCGCGAAGGTGGTGTTCCTGGACACGTATCCCGACTTCCGCCTGCGCCGCGAGGCCCTCGAGCCCCTACTCACCGACCGCACGAAGATGATCGTGGTCAACAGCCCGTGCAACCCCACGGGCGCTGTCTACACGGCCGACGAGCTGCGCATGGTCGCCGACCTCGCGCGGCCTCGCGACATTCTGGTGGTGTCGGATGAGACCTACGAGGCGTTCGTCTATGACGAGCCCTACACTTCGATGGCCAGTATCTATCCGCCCACGCTGCTCCTGAGCGGCTTCTCGAAGACCTACGCAATGACCGGCTGGCGCCTCGGCTACGCGGCGGGGCCAGGCGAACTCATCTCGGCGATGACCAAGCTCCAGCAATACACCTTCGTGTGCGCCCCCTCGTTCGCCCAGCGCGCGGGGCTCACCGCCCTCGACTACGACGTGTCGGACCTGATGGCCGCCTACCATCGCCGCCGCGACCTGATCTATGGCGGCCTGCGCGACGCCGGCTACGAGGTGCAGAAGCCCGGTGGCTCCTTCTACATCTTCCCCCGCGTGCCCTGGGGCAGCGACATGGAGTTCGTCGAGGCGGCCATCCGGCACAACCTGCTCATCATCCCGGGCAGCGTCTTCTCCGAACGCAAGACCCACTTCCGCATCGCCTTCCCCGTCGCCGACGCCACCATCCGGCGCGGCATCGAAGTGCTTCAACGCCTCGTGAAGCGTTAGCGACCTGAGGGCACCTTCCTGGCAGAAAGGTGCCCCCAGGCCCCGTCCAAGGACTCTCGAGTTGGTGCGAGCGTTGCGTGAGGCACGCAACGCTCGCACCAACCAGGGAGTCTTTGGGAAGGTGGGGCTGTGGGGGAGGAAGCCCTTCCTGCCAGAAAGGGTTTCCTCCCCCATACGACTACTTGGCGGGGTCGTCCACGATCTTGGCTTTGAGGCGGCCGAAGATGGCGATGATGCGGTAGAGGTTCTCGGCGCCGCCCTGGGCGAACTTGATGTGGGTGGGGTCAGCGAGGTCCTGGTTCAGCGTGGGGTCCATCGCGATCCAGTCGCCGACCCACACCTCGGGCCAGGCGTGGTAGTAGAGGCCCTCGCCGCGCTCGATGGCGGTGACGCCTGCCACCTCGCGGGCGGGGATGCCGGCGGCGCGAGCCAGCGCGACGAAGAGCACCGTGTGCTCGGTGCAATCGCCCTCGCGGGTCTTGAGCACCTCGGCCGCATTGGAGAGGGCGGCGGTGCCGACCTTGCGGATGTTGGCGTAGACCCAGGCGTTGATCTTCTTCGCGGCGGCGTAGGCGTCGCGCTCGTCGCCCACGATCTGGGCGGCGAGGGCCTGGATGGCCGGCTCCTCGCTCTGCACGAACACGGTTGGCGCAAGGTCCGTGGCGAATTTCGCTTTGTCCACCGGCAGCTTGGCCAGCTTGTCGGGCGGCACAGGTTGGGCCGTCACCTCCACGAGCCGCGAGCCGTCGGGCCCCTGGCTCCAGCGCTGGCGGCCATCCGTGAGCATCAGCTCGGGGTCTTCGACGCCCGTGAGCTGGAAGCGCAGCTTGCGCAACGTGGCCAGATCGCGCGGGGGCGGGTCCAGCTTCACGCAGCCCACGCGCACTAGGTCGGCGGAATACTGCACATCCTTGGCCTGCTTCTCGGTCTCGAGGCGCAGAATGAAGGTCTCGCCTACCTTCTGCTCGAGCACCACACCGCGCCCGTCCACTACCACGTCGCCATCCATGCCCAGCTTGGGCACGCGGTTCTCCATGACGGCCACTTGGGTGGGCACGCCGTTGAAGACGATCTGCTTGCGCTCCTTGAGGGTGATGGTGCCCTCGAACTCGGCGAGCATGAGGGGTTCGAGCATGGAGAAGGAAACCTTGTCGCCCACCTTGGCGTCGGAGGCGGCCAGGCGTTCGGCGGCGGCCCAGTCGCGCAGGCTCTCCTTGGGTTTGGGCAGCTCCTTGGGCGGCGAGGCCAGGCCGGCCATGGTCATGGTGATCACGGCCTTGTCGGGGTGGACGACGGCGGTGGCCTGGGCCTCGGTGGTGTCGGTCTTCATGCGGCAGGCGACCTCGTGCAATTCCCCCGAACGGAGATAGGTGCGGGTCTGGAAGACTCGCACGTCCTGCTTCTGCCCGAGCGCGACGAGCTTCAAACGCATCTTGAGGTCCACGACCACGGCGTCCTGCTCGCCGACCTTGCCCTCCTTGCATTCGATGAGCGCGTAGCCGGACTTCGTGCCGTCCACGTAGACGCCATACCAGTGGCTCTCGCCGAGGTGCCGCTTGACGAGGGCGTCGAAGTCAGTGTCGGTGGCGCCGGCGAAGGCGTTCGCGGCGAGGGCGGCGAAGATGGGGAGGGCGACACGGCGGCGGTAGTTCATGGGGTTCGTGTCTCCAGGTCAGGCGTTGTCGAGGGCATCGAGACGCGAGAGCACGGCGCGCAACAGGTCGGGCGCCGGCGCGAGAAAGCGCTCGGCGATGGCTCGCGGCGAGCCGGCATAGGCTTCGAAACGGAACGTGAGCAACGGCTCGGTCACCGAACAGCGGGCGAGGGCCCAGCCGTCGGGGTAGGCGATGCGGACGCCATCGAGCCGGAGCACATCCCCGGTGGCGGCCGCGGCGAGTTGCTCGAGGCGCTGCGGCCCGTCGGCGGCCTTGTAGCGCACGCGAATGTCGGGCGTGATGGCGTAGTGGGGCAGGGCGTTGACGAGGGCCGAGACGGGGCGCTCGCTCTGTCTGGCCAGTTCGGCGAGCCGGAGGACGGAGTAGAGGCCGTCGTCGCCGCCCTCCAGTTCGCGGTAGAAGAAATGGCCGCTCACCTCGCCGCCGAAGCGGGCGTTCTCGGCGATCATGCGGGTCTTGATGAAAGTGTGGCCCGAGCGCTCGAGCAGAGGGACCGCGCCGCAGGCGGCCACCACGTCGGCCACGGCCTTCGAGCACTTGAGGTCGAGCACGACCCTGTCCGCAGAACGGGCTTCAGCCCGTATCTTCTCCGCCTCGCCATCGGACGCGCGCGGCCTGAAGGCCGCACTGCGAGCGGGGTCGAGAACGTGTTGGGCCAGGAGCATGATGCTCTGGTCGCCGGTGAGGGCTCGGCCGGCGTCGTCCACCACGGCCACGCGGTCGCCGTCCCCGTCGAGGGCCACTCCGAGGGCGGCGCCGGCGCGCGGCACGGCGTCGCAGAGGGCCGACAGGTGCTCGGGCACGCTGGGGTTGGGCGCTCGGTTAGGGAAGGTGCCGTCGGGCGTGCAGAACAGCTCGACGACGCGGTAGCCGAGGCGCCGCAACACACGGGGGGCGAGGGCCGAATAGGTGCCGTTGCCGCAGTCGAGCACGAGTTTCAGCCTGCCGCCGGGCGCGGCCGAGGCGCAGAGCCACTCGATGTAATCGGCTTCGAACGACTGCACCGTCACGCTGCCGCAGCCGGCCGCGAAGCGGCGCGCGGCCAGGGTCTGCTCGACGCGGCCCATCTGCTCGAGCGTGATGGGCAATGGGCCGAGCATGAGCTTGAGGCCATTATCGCCGGCCGGGTTGTGCGAGGCGGTGACGATGGCGAGGCCGTCGGGGCGCAGGCGCCGGGCGGCGAAGTAGGCGAGGGGGGTGGGGGCGATGCCGAGGTCGGTGACGCGGCAGCCGGCGGCAGTGAGGCCCTCGATGAGCGCGGCCTGGAGCGTTGGGGTGCTCGTGCGCACGTCGCCTGCGACGAGAACGCTGGGCCGGTCGGCCTGCCCGCGGAGCACGGTGCCGACGGCGCGGCCGAGGTCGGCATAGAGCGGCTCGGCGAGTTCGGTGGGGTAGGCCCCTCGGATGTCGCAGGCCTTGAAAATGCTCATGCCGGTTGGGGCGGCTCGGCGCTCCCCTCGGCGGGCCTGGCCGGGGCCGAAGGCGTGGCGCGGCCGGCGCCGTTGTAGTCTTCGCGCTCGAGCTCGCCGCCGGCCAGAAGCGTGTCCACTTCGCTGCCGTCGAGCGACTCGTACTTGAGGAGAGCGGCGACGACGCGCTCGGCGGCCTCGCGCTGGCCGCTGAGGATCTCGCGGGCGTGGTTGTGACATTGGTCAATGATGGAGCGGATTTCGCGGTCAATGGCCACGGCGGTGGCCTCGCTGACGCTCTGCACGCGGGTGATCTCGCGGCCGAGGAAGAGGTGCTCCTCGTTCTCGGTGTAGGAGACGGTGCCGAGGCTGTCGCTCATGCCCCATCGGCAGACCATCATGCGGGCCAGCTCGGTGGCGCGCTCGAAGTCGTTCTGGGCGCCCGAGGTGATGTCGTCGCAGAAGATCTCTTCGGCGGCGCGGCCGCCGAGCAGCGAGGTGATCTCGCTGAGGATGCGCCGGCGCGGCATGATATAGCGATCCTTGTCGGGCAGGTACATGGTAGCGCCCAGAGCCATGCCGCGGGCGACGATGGCCACCTTGTGGATCGGCTCGACGTCGGGGAGGGCCTTGGAGACGACGGCGTGGCCGGTCTCGTGGTAGGCGGTGAGGCGCTTCTCCTCCTCGGCGATGACGCGGCTCTTCTTCTCGGGGCCCCAGAGCACCTTGTCGCGTGCCTCCTCGAGCTCGGCCATCGTGATGGCGGGCAGGTCGCGCCGCACGGCGAGCAGGGCGGCCTCGTTGAGCAGGTTCTCGAGGTCCGCGCCCGAGAAGTACGGGGTGCCGCGCGCGATCACCTTGAGGTCCACGCCGTCGGCCAGCTTCATGCGGCGGGCGTGCACGCGGAGGATGGCCTCGCGGCCTTTGACGTCGGGCAGGTCCACCACGATGCGGCGGTCGAAGCGCCCGGGGCGCAGGAGGGCGGGGTCGAGCACGTCGGGGCGATTGGTTGCGGCCACCACGATGACGCCGAGGTCGGAGTCGAAGCCGTCCATCTCGACCAGGATGGCGTTGAGGGTCTGCTCGCGCTCATCGTGCCCGCCGCCCAGGCCGGTGCCGCGGCGACGGCCGACGGCGTCAATCTCGTCGAGGAAGATGATGCAGGGGGCGTGGTCCTTGGCCTGCTTGAAGAGGTCGCGGACGCGCGAGGCGCCGACTCCGACGAACATTTCGACGAAGTCGGAGCCGCTGATGGAGAAGAAGGGGCGGCCGGCCTCGCCGGCGATGGCGCGGGCGAGGAGGGTCTTGCCGGTGCCGGGCGGCCCCACGAGCAGCACGCCGCGCGGCACGCGGCCGCCCAGGCGGCGGAACTTCTCGGGGCTGCGCAGGAACTCGATGATTTCGATCACCTCGTCGCGCGCCTCGTCAATGCCGGCCACGTCGTCGAAGGTGGTCTTGGTCTGCTCGGGGTTGGCGGTGCGCGCGCGGGCGCGGCCGAAGCTCAGGACGCCCGAGCCCGCGTTGCGGAGCTGGCGGATGAACATGTAGTAGAGGAGGGCGAGGATGAGGATCCAGGGCAGCATGCCGACGAGGTTGGTGACGAGCAGGCTCTGCTCGCCATAGGAGATGCGCACCCGCTCGGCCTCGGGCAGCGCAGGTTTGCCGGGCGGCTGGTTGTGCTCGTCCACCGCCTTTTGAAGGTATTCGATGACCTGGGGGCTGACGGTGATCTCGAACTTCTCGCTGGGGAAGACGCCCTGCGGGGCGCCCTCGCGCGGCGTGACGTAGAGCGTGGTGCCGTGGACGAGGAGGCTGCGGACGTTGCCCGCGCGGACCGCGTTGAGGACCTCGTCGAACGAGGGTTCCTGGCGGCCGCTGCGTCCCATGCGGCTGGGGGCGAGGCTGACCACGAGGATCACGCCGCCGATGAGCAGGAGCCAGATGAGCAGGCCGCGCGAGCGCCGAGGGGCCAGCCCCTCGTCCTCATCGCCGGCGCGGCGCGGGGGTCGGTTGCGCGGGTTATCCGCCACTGGCCTTGGCCTCCGGGGGTTGGTGTGGCCAGTGTTCGAAGGCGAGCGCGGCCACGCGGCGGGCCAGCTCGCGCACCAGCTCGTCGCGCCCGTCGCGCGGGGTCTGGCCCAGGTTCAGGCTGAATTCGACCCGCTCCACGATGCGGCGGGCCTGGAAGAAGGGGACGTTCTTGCGGGTATCGAACATCTCGACGTTGACGGAGAGCAGGTTGCGCATCTCCATCCGCTCGCCGTAGCGCTTGCGGCGCAGGGCGTGGCGCTCGAAGCTCTCGATTTCGCCGTCAATCTCGAGGTCGGCCTCGCCGGGGCGCGCGACGCGCAGGTTGGTGCGGGCGCAGATTTCGTGGATCAGGGCCTCGGTGAACTCGAAGTCGAGGTTGCGCTCGAGGGTCTTGTTGCGGAAGGTGTTGACGGAGAAGGTGCGGATGTGCTCGGGGAGCTCGAACTTCGTCTTGTAGCCGCAGCCGGCCAGGGGGAGCAGAAGGAGAATGAGGCGCGGAACGCGGGCTCGGCGGGGGGTCATCGGGCGGCCTCCTCGGGCCGGGCCTCTTCCACCAGGCGCTTGACCAGCGCGAGAATGCGCTCGGCGCGCTCGGAGTACTCCGAGTCGGGGTAGCGCGCCATGACGGCTTTCATGTAGCGCGTGCCGCCCTCGATGCTGAAGCGCTCGAAATAGAAGAGCCCCGAGTCGTAGTCGGCCAGGGCCATGGTGTCGCGCAGGCTGCGGGCGTACTGGGCGACTCGCTCGTTGCCGGACATGCGTGCGAGGTCCTCCATGTCGCGGCGCGCGGCCTCGGCGGGGGCGAGGTCGTAGGGCGGTCCCTCGGTGAGGCGCTGGTTGGCGGTGGCGCGGCGCACGCGCGCCCGGATGACGAGCGGGCTGTTCGGGTACTGGCGCAGGAGGCGGTCGTAGGCGTCGTGCGCGGCCTGGTAGTCCTCGGCGCGGTAGTGGGCCTCACCGATCTCGTAGAGTGCGCGGTCGGCGAGCGGGCCGAAGGGGGCGTGCTCGATAATGCGCTCGAAGGCCTTGACGCCCTCTTCGCGCCGGCTGACGCGGAAGAACAGGACGTAGGCGTGGCTGACGGTGAGGGCCTTGGCGATGTCGAACTCGCGCTGGAGCACGGCGGAGCGGTGCTTGGTCTGGGGGTGGGCCTCGAGCAGCTTCTCGCATTCCTGGTAGGCGCGCGGCCAGTTGCGCTGCGCCATGTGCGAGTCGATGACCACGAGGCGGGCGTCCACTGCGAGGGGCGAGGTGGGGCTTCGGCGGAGGAGGCGTTGGGCCAGGGAGCGGGCGTGGGAGTAGTTCTTGCGGTCGTAGGCCCGCTTGGCCTCGGCGAGCGTTTGCTCGGGGGTCTGGCGCGCGGCCCAGGGACCGCCGCAGCCGGCCGCCAGCAGGAGGGCGGCGCCGGCCAGGCCGCGGGCGAATCGCGCCGCCAGGCGGAGGCCGCATGGGCGGGCGGGGGTGTGCAACGGTCGTCTCCTTGCGCTCATGGCCGCCTCTCGTCGGGGGCGCCTGGCGGCTCCTAGCTCCACCACACGCGGAGGCGAAGCTCCTCGATGCGCCCGGCGATGGCCTGCTGAAGCTCGTGTCCCTGGCGGAGCAGGGCTTCGCCCTCGCTGGGGGGCAGGGCGCGGCGCCGGAGCAGAGCGCCCAAGGCATTGAGGCTGGCGCCCAGGGCAGCCAGGGCTCGCTTGCAGCAGACGATGTTGCCGCAGAGCCAGCCGCGCTCGTAGCCTAGGCCGTGGCCGTCGGCGAGGCGGGCCTGCGCATCGGCGGCCGCGTCGGCGGCCAGGCGGCCATCCTCATCCTCACCACCGTCGTCCTGGGCCGCACCCGACGGGGCAACGCCCAGGAACTGGGCCAGCGCCCGCGCGTAGTCCTTCGCCAGGCGGAAGACGGGGACGCTCTCGATGTCCTCCTCGGACTCCTCGCCGCGGGCCTCGCACTCCTCACACCCCTCGGGGCAGGAGGCGCCGAGGATGGCCTCGGGGAGGGCCCAATGCATCTCCCGGCCGATGATCTGGTCGCGCTGGGGGTGGTCGCCGAGGGTCTCGGAGAGCTCGCGGTATTTCGCGAGGAGAACGTCCTGGCGAGTGAGGAACGCCTCCCAGTCTTCCTCGCCCCAGTCGTCCCGCGCCATGCCGTCGCGGGGGTCGTCGGGGGAGGAGGGGTCCCAGGCTTCGTCGCGGTCATTTCTCACGGCCACGCCTGCCACACGTGGGGAGGGGCAACGCCACCGCCTCATGCGCCCATGATAGGCAGTTACGGGCGGAAGTCAAGTGCCGCCGGCGCGCTACCGCTCGCCCAGGTAGTGCAGGATCTCGCGCTCGCGCATGATGGTGATCTTGTTCTCCTTGGCGAAGAGGACCTCTTCGTCCTCATCCCAAGGCACTTCGCCCCGCGACTCGTCGGGCTTGGCGTCGCCCACGATCACGTAATCGGTGGTCATGGACACCTTTTCGGCGAGGGTGCAGGGGTAGCGCGAGAGCATCTGTTCGATGCGGGGTTCGAGGAATCTCCCCTTGAGGCGGAACTCGAGTTTGGTGCCGCGTTTGAAGGCGGGGTTGACGATGAGCATGCCGGGCAGGATCGGGTCGAGCTCGTCCTGCTTGATGACCTTGGCGCGGGAGATCTGGTCCATGACCTGGCGGATCTGGATCTGACCCTTCTCGCGGCGGCCGTCCTCGTCGCCCTTCTCGAAGACTGAGAAGAACATGCCCACTTCCACCCAGTCCTTGCGGCCGACGTCCACCATCACGTGCTGGCCGTCGGCGTCCGCCGTGAGGATCTTGCCGTCGGCCGGCTCGGCGCCGGTGCCGCTCACGAGGGCTTCGAGCTTCTTCTTCGGGAACTGGAGGTCCTTGATCACCTCGGCGTCCTTCTTGCGCTGTTCTTCGAGCACGCGGATGCTCTTCTCGGCCGAGGCGAGGTCCTTGGTGAGCTTGGTGGCGCGCGTCTTGAGTTCCTCGACCTCGGCGGTGAGGCGCTCGCGGATCTCATCGCGCTCCTTCTCGACCTTGGCGAGGTCTTCGCGCACCTTTGCGACGGCCTCTTGTTCGACCTTGATCTGCTTGTCCTTGGTCTTGGCGGCTTCCGCGCCGTCGCGGAGGGCGGTCTCGCGCTGCTCCTTGGCGGTGGCGAGTTCGCGTTCGAGGCCGGCGACCACTTTCTCGAGGCCGGCGCAGCGGTCGGCGTAGCCGGCGACGAGCGTCTTGAGGTCCACGAACGCCTTGGCGGCGGGGCCCTCGACGTCGGCCAGGGCCGGCAGGGGGGCCTTCTTGAGGAGTTCTTCCTTGAGGGTGGTGAATTCGCGTTCGGCGCCTTCGAGCGTGAAGCCGATGAGGCGCTCGTACTCGCGGAAGCGGTTCTGCGCCTTCTGGCCCTCCGCGGTCTTCTCCTTGAGGCGGTCCTCGGTGACCACCAGCTTCTTCTCAAGGTCCCCGACGCTGAGGCCCAGCACCACCGTGCTGCCGATGAGGCCCACCACGAGAACCGTGAGAACGATGATCGGCACAGGGGAGCCACCGCGGCCGCGAGCGATCCGGCGGGTCGCCATTCCATCCACTCCTATGCTTTAGGTCCAGACGCCGGGGGGCGCTTGAGCGCCGCCCCCGCTAGTGTGCGTATTCTACCGTTGCGGATAGAGATATGTCAAGCCCAAATGATGGGGTGGGGAAAAGTGCCGGGTGCGCGGCGATTCCGCCGTGGCTGAGCGGGCATCTTGCAAAGTGCGCAGGCTTCTGCTAGAATGCCCCGCCGTGGGCGAATCCACAGCCCGCGGGGCGCGCCATGGCGGATGCATACGTGGGCTTGGGCAGCAACGTGGGCGACCGCGCGGCCCTGCTGGCCGAGGCGCTCCGCCGCCTGGCGGGCTGCGAGGGGGTCGAACTCGTCGCCGTGTCGCCCTTCGCCGATACGGAGCCCGTGGGCGGGCCGCCAGGCCAGCCCAGGTTTCTCAATGCCGTGGCGCACGTGCGTGTCTGCCTGTCGCCCGAGGCGCTGCTCGACCGGCTGCTGGCCATCGAGGAGGCGCTGGGGCGCGTGAGGGCCGAACGCTGGGGTCCGCGGACGATTGACCTGGACCTTCTGCTCTATGACGACGTGGTGAGGCGGGGGGAGCGGCTGACGCTGCCGCACCCGCGGATGCACGAGCGGCGGTTCGTGCTCGAGCCGCTGGCCGCCCTCGCCCCGGGGGTGGTGCATCCGGTTCTGGGGCGCACCGCCGCACAACTGCTGGTCGCACTGGGGACAGAGCCATCATGAGCCGCAAGTTCACCTACATCGCCGTCGAGGGCCCGATCGGCGTGGGCAAGACCACCCTGGCCCTCGCCCTCGGCAAGGCCCTGGACGCGCGCGTGATCCTCGAGGAGTCCGAGGCCAACCCCTTCCTTCTCCATTTCTACGAGAACCCCGCGCGCTACGCCTTCCAGACCCAGCTCTTCTTCCTCGCCTCCCGCTACAAGCAGCAGCAGGAGATCTTCCAGCGCGACCTCTTCCACCAGACCACCGTCACCGACTATCTGTTCGAGAAAGACAGCGTCTTCGCCAGCGTGACCCTGAGCGACGAGGAACTGCGCCTCTACCACCGCTTCGCCAGCTACCTGGCCTCGGGCATTCCCAAGCCCAACATCGCCATCCTGCTCCAGGCCAGCGTCGAGTCGCTCATGGCCCGCATCCGCAAGCGCGGACACGACTTCGAGGCGCCGATGGAGGTGGACTACCTGCGCAAGGTGGTGGAAACCTATAACCGGCACTTCTTCGACTACTCGGCCACCCCGCTGCTGGTCGTGAATACCGACGAGGTGAACGTGGCCGCCGACCCTGCCGAGCTGGCCAACCTGATCGAGCAGATGGGCCGCCTCGAGAGCGGCGTGCAGTTCTATGCCCCCGTTGCCCGAAAAGGCCGCTGAACGCGGGGAGCCCGCCCCTTCGATGGAAATCCTCACGACCATCGCCTCCCTTCGCGCCTTCCTTCGGCCGCACCGAGCCGCGGGCCGCACCCTGGGCTTCGTGCCCACCATGGGCGCGCTGCACGAGGGACACCTGAGCCTCCTGCGCCGCGCCAAGGCCGAATGCGACCTCGCCGTCGCCAGCATCTTCGTCAACCCCACCCAGTTCGCCCCCACCGAGGACCTCGCCCGCTACCCGCGCGACCTCGAGGGCGACCGCCGCCTGTGCGCGAGCGTGGGGGCGGACGCCGTTTTCGCCCCCGCCCCTGCCGAGATGTACCCCGAGGGCGCCGCCACGTGGGTGATCCAGGACGATGCGACCGCCCGCTGCCTCGAGGGCGAGCACCGGCCCACGCACTTCCGCGGCGTGCTCACCGTGTGCCTCAAGCTCTTCCATATCGTGCAGCCCGATCGCGCGTACTTCGGCCAGAAGGACTTTCAGCAGGCCCTCCTCGTGCGGCGCATGGTGCGCGACCTCGATCTGCCGATGGAGCTGGTCGTGTGCCCCATCGTGCGCGAGGCCGACGGCCTGGCGATGAGCTCGCGCAACCGCTATCTCGACGCCGCCGCGCGGCGGCAGGCGGCGAGCCTCTCGCGCGGGCTGGAGAGGGCCCGCGCCGCCGCGGCCGTCGGCGAGCGCAGCGCCGCGAAGCTCGCCGATGTGATTCGCTCGGAGATCGTTGCCGCCGGCCCGTGCGAGATTGACTACATCGCGATCGCCGACCCCGAGACGCTGGCCCCTGTGGCCGTCGTCGAGAAGCCTGTGGTGGCCCTTCTCGCCGTCCGCATCGCCGGCACCCGCCTCATTGACAACCTCATTCTTGCCCCGTGATCGCGTGCGAGGCAGCCGCGAAGCTGCGCGTTGAAGCCAGGGCGTCGGCGGTGGGCGCTCCGGCATGAGAGATGGACACGATGGACGGAATGGACGGGTGGCAGTGTTTGGTGGATTCTGCCCATTGGGCGACATCGTCGGCGGTGGTGGGGCGAAGGGCGATGAGGCGGGCGAGGCGGGGGTCGTGCAGCTCCCAAAGCGCGAGGCGGTGGTGGCGGAGGAAGTCTTCGTAGTCGCGGCGGAGTTCCTCGAGGCTGGCGTGGGCGATGTTCTGGACGCCGGAGCGGGCGGCCTGGACCATCTGGTCATGGGTGCGGCTGCTTGGGGGGATGAAGCGTCCGCAGAACCGGACGGTGAGGTCGTAGATGAGCTGGGCCACCTGGAAGCTCTTGAGGCGCCGGTAGCCGCCGTGGGGAGGAAGGATGAGGTCGGGCGAGGGGGGCAGCTTCATTCGAGGGGCTCCTGGGGGAATGGGCATGATGGACAGTATGGACAGGATGGATCGGGGCGGGATGGGCCTGTCCATCTTGTCCATAGTGTCTATTGGCTCAGCCCCTCCTGTCCAGGAAGCCAACCGCTCGCTTCTGCCGGTGGCGCCAGGGCCTCGCGCTCGATCGGCGTTATCTTCGCACGGCAGGGCCTGGGTTTCAAGGACGGCACCAGGCCCGGCAGCGTCGCTTGACCCTGCCCCGAAGCGGGCTCGAGCGCCGGAGGGGGCGGGTGTCGTGTTGGGAGGTCTAGGCCACTTGATGGGTCTCGCTGGACCGCGAGGGCGGCAGACCTGAGGTGCTTTGGCCTCGATGGCCTGAATGACTTGCTCGCGGCCGTCAATCAGGGTTCCTGGGGGTCTGGCGGGTCTGCGGGAGGGCTCTCCCGGGTGGGTGGTGGGTGCACCCTGTCCATACTTGCTCAACCCTGAGAGGAGGGAGGTGAGCAAGTATGGGTAGAAGGGCGAGGATCGGCGATCCTCGCGGTTCCGGCCATTCGCGCTCACCTGGGGGATGAGCAAGTATGGGAGGGGGAATGGCCGGGAGCGTAAAGCATTGTGGGATATATGGTTGCGGTGTGGCCGCACTGACGCTTCAACACCAGTCCCGCGCTCTCCGACGGCTCGCGCGACGGGATTGCTGAACCCTGGGGAGCCGCGATTGAGATGCGAGCCGTGGGGGCGGCTACCAAGCCGCGGCGTATCAATGGGCGCTGTGAACGCGCACCCCACGACCACGTGCGGGTGAAGGACGCCCTTGGGTCTTCTAGACTTGCGGTGCCGCGTTGGCTTGAGCCGCAGCCTGCGCGCCGGCGCGGCGGTCGTTGATGATCCCCTTCATCCGCTTCCCCATCTTGAAGTCCACCACGGTCTTGGGGGGGACTTCGACGACCTGGCCTGTCTTGGGGTTGCGGGCCTTGCGGGCGGCGCGCGAGACCGTCTCGAAGACGCCAAAGTCGCGGAACTCGAGGCGATTGCCGTTGGCGAGTTCGTTGATG
Source organism: Planctomycetota bacterium (assembly GCA_035384565.1). Lineage (NCBI taxonomy): Bacteria > Pseudomonadati > Planctomycetota > Planctomycetota bacterium. The sequence goes on from DAOOIT010000033.1 coordinate 43,995, forward strand.
CACTCGTCGAGGAAGGCCTGAACGATGTCCCGCACGAGCATCTGACGGTGCTTGAGCTTCTCGGCAATGGTGTTCGTGAGTTCCTTCTTCGTCGTCGTTCCCATCGGCGAGCCCCCTTTCTCTGGCAGCCGCGGTGCCCCGGCAGCACGATACGCCAGGCGGGTCGGAGCGGCTGGCCGTCCTGCCTGTGGGTCCCCAGAGTTCACGCACTTATGTCTTCGCGCTTGATGCTAAGCATTGTGGCAGCACAGCGCTTACGCCGTCAGGCGTTGACACATGTAGCCATGTTCCGGGGGTATGGGAATTGTAGCATGGCCCGCGCCGTTTTGCAACGAAAAATCATAAATTTCATGAACTTATGGTGTTTGGGCGTCGGGTGGGCGTCGGGTGCATGAAGAGGCCCTGCGGGTCGCGGGGCGTCCGCAGGGCCTGAGGGTGCGAAGGGGGAAGCTCGACGGTTACCTCTTGCGCCAGAGGGCGGCGCCGTAGCGGGCCTGGGCGCCGAGTTCCTCCTCGATGCGCAGGAGCTGATTGTACTTGGCGATCCGGTCGCTGCGGCAGGCCGAGCCGGTCTTGATCTGCCCGGTGTTCGCGGCCACCACGATGTCGGCGATCGTCGCGTCCTCGGTCTCGCCCGAGCGGTGCGAGACCACGGCGGTCATGGCGTGGGTGTGAGCGAGCTGGATGGTGTCCAGCGTCTCGCTCAGGGTGCCGATCTGGTTGACCTTGATGAGGATGGAGTTCGCGGTGCCCTCGGCGATGCCGCGCTGGAGGAACTTGACGTTGGTGACGAAAATGTCGTCGCCCACGATCTGGATTCTGGCGCCGAGCGCTTCGTTGAGCTTGCGCCAGCCGGCCCAGTCGTTTTCGGCCAAGCCGTCTTCGAGCGAGCGGATGGGGTAGCGGTCGCACAGGTCGGCGTAGAAGGCGATCATCTCTTCGGCCGACAACTGGCGGTTTTCGGAGGCGAGCACGTACTTGCCGGGGGCCCGGATGCCGCGGCCCTTGGCATCCTCGCCGTAGAAGGAGCTGGCCGCGGGGTCGAGGGCGATGAAGACGTCCTCGCCCGGCTTGTAGCCGGCCTTCTCGATGGCCTCCATGATCACCTTCAAGGCGTCCTCGTTCGACTTCAGGTCGGGCGCGAAGCCGCCCTCGTCGCCCACGGAGGTCGAGAGGCCGCGCTTGCTGAGGACCTTCTTGAGGCTGTGGAAGACCTCGGCGCCGATGCGGAGCGCCTCGCGGAAGCTGGGCGCGCCGAAGGGCATGATCATGAACTCCTGGAGGTCCACGTTGTTCGCGGCGTGCTTGCCGCCGTTCAGGATGTTCATCATGGGCACAGGCAGCACCCGGGCGTTGGTGCCGCCGATGTAGCGGTAGAGGGGCAGGCCGAGGGCGTTCGCGGCGGCCTTGGCCACGGCCAGCGACACGCCCAGGATGGCGTTCGCGCCCAGGTTGGCCTTGGTCGGCGTGCCGTCGAGCTGGCACATCCGCGTGTCAATGCCGGCCTGGTCGAGCGCGTCGGTGCCCACGAGCTCGGGCGCGAGGACCTCGTTGACGTTGGCCACGGCCTTGGTGACGCCCTTGCCGCCGTAGCGGGCCTTGTCGCCGTCGCGCAGCTCTACCGCCTCGTTCTCGCCCGTGGAGGCGCCCGACGGCACGGCCGCGAGGCCCACGGCTCCGCATTCCAGCTCCACTTCGACCTCGACGGTGGGGTTGCCGCGCGAGTCGAGAATCTCACGCCCCTTGACGCCGACGATCATGGTCACGGTTTCTTTCTCCCAAAGATGTTCAGGCAGTTCCGCACCTCGCCGAGCAGTTCCTCGGGCTTGAAGGGCTTGCGGATGAAGGCGTAGGCGTCCAGCACCGAGGCCAGCGCCACCGTATCGTCGTCGCCCTTCGCCGACAGAAAGATGATCGGCACATCGCGCGTCTTCGGGTCGAAGCGCAGCTTGTCGCACACCGCCAGGCCGTCCATGCCCGGCATGGCGATATCCAGCAGCACGAGATCGGGGAGTTGCGCCTTGGCCTTCGCGATGCCCGACGGCCCATCCGTCGCTCGTTCCACCGCGTAGCCCTCGCCCGCCAGCAGGGTGGCGATCAACTGAAGCGTATCCGGATCATCGTCCACCACCAGAATCCGCTCATTGCGCGCCATGGCGAGGCTCCTCGACACGCTCCGGCCCTGAGGACACACTGCCTATTATACCGAGCACGCTTGCCCGGTCAAGTTCGGCGGAGTGCGGACGGGGCCCTCGGCCGCCGCACACCGGGCTCGATCCGGCGCAGCCACCGGCGGCCGACCGCTGCCGACATGCGCGCGGCCGCCCGTGTGGGGGCGGCCGCGTCGGGGGTGTGCGTGAGGGCGCACGCGCCGCTCAGCTACAGCAGCAGTCGTCGTCGCAGCAGCCGGCGCCTTCGGCGAGGCCCTCGTTGATCAGGTATTCGGCGCTCTGGCGCACGGCGGCCTCCATGTCCGTCGCGCAGTTGTCGAGCTCGACCAGCAGCCACTTGGTGCCGGCCTTCTCGGCGGCCTTCACGGCGGCCGGGATGTTCACCTTGCCGGCGCCCACGGCCGTGTGCGGCGTGCAGGGGCGGCCGTCCTTGTCCTTCTCGAGCGTCCCGTCTTTGACATGCAGCAACGGCACGCGGCCCTTGAGCATCGGCAGGTACTTCTCGGGGTCGGTGCCGCCGAACTTCGTCCAGTAGATGTCGAGCTGGGCGAACGCCTTCTTCGTGAGCGACATGAAGAGGGCGTGGGGCAGCTTGCCCTCGACCAGGTGGTCGAACTCGCACCAGTGGTTGTGGATGCCGACCTTGAGGCCGTAGGGCGCGACCAGCTCGGCGCCCGCCTCGACCTTGGCCGCGAACGCCTTGATGGCCTCGGCGTCCTTGAACTGATCGATCCAGCCGCCGGTCACGATGTAGCCGATGCCCAGGGCCTTCGCGTCGTCCACCACCTGGTTCAAGTTGTTCTTGTCGGGGCAGGGCATGTGGGCCGAGACGGCGATCAGGCCGAGGTCGGCCACGATCTTCGCCACGTCGGCCGCCTTCATGTTGTGCAGGCCCGCGTACTCCACGCCCGCGTAGCCCATGTCGGCCACCTTCGCCAGCACGCCGGGAAAGTCCTTCGCGGCGGCTTCGCGCAGCGAGTAGAGCTGCAACCCGAGCGGAAGGGCCATCCGATTCTCCTTATGCACCCTCGTGTTTGCGCCTGGCCTGCCCAATGCTGGCCAATGTAGGCCCATATTCTACGACTCCGCTCCCCGCCTGTCAAAGCGTGGGCCGGCTCCCCCTCACAAGGGCATCCGGGCCGCGCGGCACCACTTGACGCTACACATAGCAATGTGTAGACTGGATACCGGTGGCGAAGGGTACGCAGGGAGCCCCTGGCAGGGAGGACACGACGATGGCGACGAATCTGGCCTTGGACGATAGGCTGATCGAGACGGCGCGGCGGATTGGCCGGCACAAGACAAAGAAAGAAGCCGTCACGACCGCGCTCAAGGAGTACATTCAGTATCGGCGGCAGCTTCGCATTCTGGACCTGGCGGGGACGATAGACTACGACCCCTCCTACGACTACAAAGCCGCGCGGAGGGGGCCGCGGTGAGCGTGGTCGTTGACACCTCGGTCTGGTCGCTCGCCCTGCGCCGCAAGCGCGAGCACCTCAACAGCACTGAGACCCTGTTGGTCGCGGAGTGGGCCGGACTCATCCGTCGGAGGGAGGTCATGCTGCTTGGCCCGATTCGGCAAGAGGTCCTATCAGGAATCAGGAACGAGGGGGCATTCGCCAAGCTTCGCCTGGCGCTCCGCGCGTTCCCCGACGAGCGGCTATCCGCCGAGGACTATGAACGCGCCGCCTGGTGCTTCAACTTCTGCCAAAGCAAGGGTATCGCGGGCTCGTCCGCGGATTTCCTCATCTGCGCCGTTGCCCTGCGCCGCGACGTTGCCATCTTCACCACTGATGGCGACTTTGCCTGCTACGCCCGCCATCTCCCCATCCGCCTGCACCGGCCCGCCCTCTGAGCCCGATCCCCCGCTTTACCCCTTGATCACGCCCAGCGGCCGCATGCGGCACACCTTGCGCGAGAGGCCGGCGCGGTGCACCACGTCCACCACCTCGTTCACGTCCTTGTAGGCCGCGGGCTGCTCCTCGGCCAGGCCCTTCCAGTCGGTGCCGCGCACGATGATGCCCTTGTCCTCGAGGCGCTTGGCCACGTCGCGGCCGTGGGCGGTGCGGATGGCCTGACCGCGCGACATGACGCGCCCGGCGCCGTGGCAGGTGGTGCCGAACGTCTCCTCCATCGCCTTCTGGGTGCCGACGAGGAGGTAGGAGTTGCGGCCCATGTCGCCGGGGATGATGACGGGCTGGCCGATATGGCGGTACTCGGGCGGCAGCTCGGGATGGCCGGGCGGGAAGGCGCGTGTGGCGCCCTTGCGGTGGACGCACAGCGTGCGCTCGCGCCCGCCCACCGTGTGCCGCTCCATCTTGGCGATGTTGTGGGCCACGTCGTAGAGGAGGTCCATGCCCAGCTCGTTGGGGCTGGCCTTGAAGAACTCCTCGAAGGCCAGGCGCACGAGGTGCATGAGGGCCTGGCGGTTGGCCCAGGCGTAGTTGGCGGCGCAGCGCATGGCGCCCAGGTAGCGCTGGCCTTCGGGCGAGTTGACGGGCGCGCACGCGAGCTGGCGGTCGGGCAGGCCGATCTGGTAGCGCTGCGCGGCCTTGACCAGAGAGTGGACGTACTCGTCGCAGACCTGGTAGCCGAAGCCGCGCGAGCCCGAGTGGATCATCACGGTGATCGAGCCGACGCCGAGGCCGAAGGCGTCGGCCGCGGCCTGGTCGTACACCTCGTCCACGACCTGCACCTCGACGAAGTGGTTGCCGGAGCCGAGGGTGCCGCACTGGCCGGCTCCGCGCTGGTAGGCGCGGTCGCTCACCAGGTCGGGGTCGGCGCCCTCGAGGCAGCCGCCGGCCTCGGTGTGGGCGATGTCCTCGTGCCGGCCGTAGCCCTTGCGGACGACGTAGCGCGCGCCCTCGGCGACGAGTTTGCGCTCCTCGGACGGCGAGAAGTGGATGTGGCCGCTCTTGCCCACGCCGCAGGGCACGGTAGCGAAGAGTTTCGCGACGAGGCCGCGGAGATCGCGGCGAACGGCGTCCTCGGTGAGCTTCGTGCGGAGGAGGCGCACGCCGCAGTTGATGTCATAGCCCACGCCGCCGGGCGAGACCACGCCGCCCTCGTCGGGGTCGGTGGCGGCCACGCCGCCGATCGGGAAGCCGTAGCCCCAGTGGATGTCGGGCATGGCCATCGAGCGGCCCACGATGCCGGGCAGGAAGGCCACGTTGGCCACTTGCTCGGGCGCGTTGTCGCTCATCACCTGCTGGATCATCGCGTCGTCGGCGTAGATCACACCGTCGGTGAGCATCCCGTGCTTGTACGAACGGGGAATGCGCCAGCGGCAGTCGTCCAGGCGGTCGAGGGGGCCGTGCCAGGCTCTATCGCTCATGGAGGCAACTCCTGTGAGGATGGGGGATGAATGGGTGGGCTGGATGAATGGATGGGTGAAACAGCCGCTTGGCAACCATCCATGTATCCACCCATCCCCCTTCATTATACCTCAAACGTCGAAGAGCACGTCGGCGAGCCAGCCGTCCGGCGTCCGTTCCACCCGGAAGCCGTGATAGGTGACGGCCTTGATCTCAGTGCCGCCGCGGTGGCGGCCGGGGTCGAAGCGCTCGCCGTGGCAGCGGGCGCGGAGATGGGTCTCGCTCGCCTCGATTTCGAAGCGGTGGGGCAGGAAGCCCTCGGCGCTGAAGCGGAAGAGCAGCTCGCGCAGCCAGGTGTGGACGAGTTCCTCGGCGTCGTCGGCCTCGAGGGCGATCTCGGCGGCCAGCTCTTCGCGAGCCTCGCCGGCCTCGACGAGGATGGCGAACATGCCCTCGGCGCAGGCCGCGAGCAGCTCGGGCAGCGAGTCGCCGCGGGCGCGGATGCCCACGTCGGCCGTGTGGTCGAGGAAGTCGAAGGAGTGCACGGGCGGCTCCAGTCCTCAACTCGTCGGTCGGTCGCGCCACTCCAGTCGATCGGCAGCGTCTCTCAGCGTCCCACCGAGGAACCACAGATCGACGGGGCGGCTGGTCCGCCGGTAAAGTTGCGTGAGAAGCGAGTGCCGGAGCGGATAGACCTCAACCCGCGGCCACTCGAACGCAATGCTCTCGAAATTCCTGCGATCCTATGCAACGAACGCTGCATCGGCGAGCCGCCCCGCGGGATGTGTGATGCTGTCCATCTCCGCAAACTTCTCCAGGGCCTCCGTAGCCAGTCTGAGTTCTCGCATCCGTCTTGCCCTCTGGACCTTCCCATGGTTGGGGTTGCCCACGTAGACGGAGCCGTGGACCACCTCCGAGTAGTGGAAGCTCAGGCCGAACATCAGGAGTGCGTTCGCGAGCGCCAGCCCGTTCATCAGTCGCTTGTTGGCCACACAGAGACCCCCACGGACGCCCACCAGGCAGTCCCGAAGGGACGGTAGTGCGTCACCGCCAGATGTAACGGTCGTCGTAGGCCACGCCGTGTCGCTTGAGCAAGGCGATGAACTCCTGGCGGAAGTCTACGGCCTTGTGGTGTTCCTCCTGGGCCTGAATGTAGGCCATCAGGCGAGGAAGCCCCGAAGACGACACGGTGAAGGCGCCGTAGCTTTCCTGCCAGTACAGATCCCTGAGTTCGGGGAACGTCTCGTGGATCCACTTCGAGGAGTTGCCCTTGATGAGCTGGATGAACTTGGCGAGGGCGAGGGTCGGGCCAGCGATCGCGGCCAGGTGAATGTGGTCTCGGGTGCCGTTGGCTGCGAGCAGTTGTCCGTCGGCGTTGCGGATGATGCCGCCGATGTACTGGCAGGTTCTGGGCAGAGCCTCGGGGGTGATGAGCGGGCGCCGCTCCTTGGTGGAGAACACGATATGGTACATGAGGCTCGTGTAAGCCACGCCTTCTCTCGTGCTGTCCCTTCGGGACTGCCTTTCGTGAGTCTCGAGGTCCGGCGGCTGAAGCCGCCGGCCAAATCCTGCCGTCGCTTCGCGACAGAGAGCGGCCGTTTCACCGCCGTGCCTCGACGCCCGAAGCCGCAGCCAAGTCCCGCCGGCGCTTGACGACTGAGAGGCCAGGCTCGATCTATGAGCACCGATGCTGGGGGAGAGCATCGGTTGATAGCGGCCCCCTGTTCGTCCCGCAGGGATGGCAGAACTCACCGCCGGCTCAGCGGCACGCGGGTGGTGACGTCCTTGAGCACGAGGTCGAACTCGCGGGCGCGCGGCGGGACCACGAAGACGTAGGTCTCGATCGTGGCCTCGCCGGGGGTGAGGAGCAGGGTTTGCTTCTTCTCTTCGCGGTCGAAGGTCGAGCGCGTCATGCCCGCGATGCGGCGCACGAAGCCGTAGGGCAGCGACTTGCCGTCGCGCCCATAGCGCAACATCACGTCGGCGGTGCGCTCGTCGGCCCAGGAGAAATAGACGCGCTGCGGGCTCTTGTCGGTGGGCTCGAACTTCACGCGCACCTCGAGGAGCTGCTGGCCGGGCACGATGTGGTCCTTGCGGGCGTCGAACGGGTCGCGGTAGACGTCCACCGGCCACGCAGGGGCGATCTTCAGCGGCACGTCGGCCAGCGAGTCGGGCGCGGTCATGGCCGTGCGGATCCAGCCCTCGAACCAGGCCTGGCCGAAGAGGGCCCGCACCCGGCACCACTCCCCGCGCGCCTCGTGCATCTCCACGCGCATTCCCTCGCTCAACTCGCCGATCTGCGCCTGCTCGAACTGCACGGGCACCCGGTCCTGGATGATCACCACGTGGCGCAGGCCCGCGGGTCCCTTCTCCTTGTCTTTGGGCTCGGCTTCGCCGGCGGAGGCCGAGCACGCCAGGAGCAGCACGGTGACGGGAAGGCTGAGTTTGAGCGGGTTCATCGGTTTCCTCCTGTTCCCCACAGGCGAGGCGAATGCTCTATGGGCATCATAGACCCGGATCGGGGGCTTGTCAAGGATGGCGTGCGCGCTATCGCGCCTTCACCGCCGTCCAGATCTCGTCGTAGAGCTTGCTGTCGTCGCCCAGGTCCTCCAGGTATTCGAGCTTCTTGAGGGTTTCCTCGGGGGGATAGATGGCCGGGTTCTCGCGGTCCTCCTGCTTGAGGAGGGGCAGGCTGGCCGCGTTGGGCGTGGCGTAGCAGGTGAACTCCGAGAGGCGCGCGCCCACCTTGGCGTCGAGGATGAAGTTGATGAACTGGTGCGCGGCGTCGGGGTTCGGGGCATTCACGGGAATGGTCATGGCGTCCACCCAGATGATCGAGCCCTCCCTGGGCACGCCATAGGCCAGTTGGTCGTTCTCCTGGCAGGCCTTGAGGGCGTCGCCGCTGTAGACCACGGCGAGCGTGGCCGTGCCGTCGGCCACCTTGTTCTTGCCGCCCACGCCGCCCTCGAAGCCGAGGCACCGCGTGCTCCTCTTCGCCGCCAGGATGAGGTCGCTCGCGGCCCGCACCTCGTCGGGCTTGCGCGAGTTCACCGAGGCCCCGTGCATCTTGAGCGCCACGGCCATCATGTCGCGCATCGAGTCGATCAGCACGAAGAGGCCGGGCTGCTTCGCGGGCTCGAGCAGCAGCGACCACGACAGCTCGGCGGCCTGCGGCACCTTGTCCTTGCGATACAGCAGGCCCATCGTGCCCCACTGATAGGGGAGGCTGTACTTGCTGCCTGGGTCGTACGGCGGGTTGGCGAACTGCGGGCTCACGTTCTTCGCGTTCGGCAGCTTCGCCGCCTCGAGCGGCTGGAGGAGGCCGAGCTTGGTCAGCACGGGGATCGCGTGGTCGCTCACCACCACCACGTCGTACTGGCTGGCACCGCCGGCCTGCTGGAGCTTGGCCATCATCTCCTCGGTGGCCTCGTACACGTCCAGGCGCACGCGGATGCCCGTCTGCGCCTCGAACTCCCGGGGCAGCTCGGGGTCAATGTACTCCGAGTACATGTAGACCGTGACCTGCGGCTTCGGCTTCTCGGCCTGCGAGCAGCCGAGGGCGAGGGCGGCCAGGGCCAACGCGGCGACGCGGCGCATGGTCAATCCTTTCGATAGCGGGTCAGAGCCTCCAGCGACACGACGAGCAGCACTGTAGCAAGAACGATGAGCGTTGACAAGGCGTGGAGCTCCGGCGTGATGCCGCGGCGGAGCGAGGCGTAGATGTAGAGCGGCAGGGTGGTGGAGTCCGGCCCCGCCGTGAAGAAGCTGATCACGAAGTCGTCGAGCGACAGCGTGAAGGCCAGCATGGCCCCCGCCGCAATGCCCGGGGCGAGCAGCGGCAGCGTCACGCGGCGGAAGACGACGGATGGCGTGGCGTAGAGGTCGCGCGCCGCCTCGTCGAGCGTGCGCCCCATCGTCGCCAGGCGGCTGCCCACCACCAGCGCCACGAACGCGATCTGAAACGTCACATGGCCCAGCACCATCGTCAAGAGGCCGGGATTGAACGCCCCGCTCACGGCGCGCAGAAACTGGTAGGCCACCACCAGGGCCGCGGCGAAGAGGATGTCGGGTGTCACCACGGGCAGATAGACCAGCAGATCGAGCAGGCGGCGCACGCCCTTCGGCCAGGGGAATCGCGCCAGGGCCATGGCCAGCGCCGTGCCCAGCACTGTGGCGATGGCCGTAGAGGCGGCGGCGAGCACCAGGCTGTTCCACGCGGCCTCGAGCACGGCCGGGTTATCAAGGAGGCGCGCATACCACCGCAGCGTGAACCCGCGCCACACCGTGCCCACGCGCGAAGCGTTCACCGAGAAGACGGCCACGGCCATCAGGGGGGCGTACAGCAGCACGAAGGTGGCGATGGCCAGCAGACCCACGAGCGGGTGGATGCGGCTTCTCATCGCGCGGCCTCCTGGCGCGCCGGCCTGTGAATGACGAAGAGCCCGACGAGCGTGAGGATGAGCAGCGCGAGGCTCACGGCCGCGCCGAACGGCAGGTCGCGGCTCGCGCCGAACTGCTGCTGAATCAGGTTGCCGACGAGCATGTACTTCGCCCCGCCCAACAGGTCGGGCACCACGAACGCCCCGATGGCGGGGATGAACGTGAGGATCGTGGCCGCCGCGAGGCCGGGCAGCGTCTGCGGCACGATGGCATGCAGGAACACGCGGGGGCGCGAGGCGTACAGGTCGCGCGCCGCCTCGACCAGCGACCAGTCGAGCCGCTCGACCACCGCGTAGAGCGGCAGCAGCGCGAACGGCAGCTCGCTCGAGACCATGCCCACGAACACGGCGAACGGCCCGGGATACAACCCCGCCTCCGCCGGCACGAAGCGGAAGATCATCATCCAGCCGTACGTGCGGATCACCAGGTTGGTGCAGAACGGCACGATGGCGAGGCCGAGCAGCACGTAGCGGGTCACCCGCGACCGCCCGGCGATGAAGAAGGCCAGCGGATACGACAGGGCCACGCACAGCACGGTCGTCACGAAGGCGACCCACAGGCTCCGGCCCAGGATGCGCACATAGTCGGCCGACCAGCCGAACGCCCCGTAGCCGAGCAGGCGGCGGAAGTTCTCTGTTGTGAAGTCCCAGGTGATTTCGCCGTACGGCCCGCGCTGGGCGAAGGCGAGGGCGACCAGGGCGATCATCGGCAGCACGAGAAGCACCAGCAGCCAGACCACGGCGCCGAGGCCGAGCAGCGCGCCCTCGCCCCAGAGCCGGCGGCGCGTCACGAGGCGCCCGTACCACACGATCAGCGGCAGCGCGCGCACATTTGCACGCCGAAGCTCAGCCATCGAGCGCCTCCAGGTGGTCCGCCGGCAGCTCGAGCCACGTGTCGTCGCCGATGCGGAGGGCGGCGGCCGGCTCTGCCCGCACGCGCAGCGGTCCGGGCTCCATGAAGAGGTCCACGTGGTCGCCGCAGTAGATCACCTCCCGCACCCGGGCGCGGACGGCGTTGGCGGCGGGACGCTCCTTGCAGAGTCGCACCCGTTCGGGCCGGATGGCCAGCGTGCCCTCCTCCCAGAGCGGCCGGCAGCGCGGGGTCAGGGCGCCGAGCCGCGTCTCAACGCTCCCGCCCGACGCCGTGCCCGGGATCAGATTCGCCGAGCCGAGGAATTCGGCGACAAAGCGGGTGCGGGGGCGCTCATAGACCGCGGCAGGCGGGCCGCTCTGCTCGATCTGCCCCTCGCGCATCACGAAAAGGCGGTCCGAGACGGTCATCGCCTCGTCCTGGTCGTGGGTCACGAGCAGAAACGCCCTGCCGAGCTGGCGCTGGAGGCGGCGGAGTTCGAGCCGCACCTCGCCCCGCAGCTTGGCGTCGAGGGCCGACATCGGCTCGTCGAGCAGCAGCACCTCGGGCTCGTTCACCAGCGCCCTCGCGAGGGCCACCCGCTGCTTCTGCCCGCCCGAGAGCTGGTGCGGGTGGCGGCGGGCGAAGTCGCCCAGGCGCAACAGGTCGAGCGCCGCCCCCACGCGGCGGGCCACCTCGGCCTGCGGCACCTTGCGGCTGCGCAGCCCGAAGGCCACGTTCTCGAACACGCTCAGGTGGGGGAAGAGCGCGTAGTCCTGGAACACCGTGTTCACCGAGCGGCGGTGGGCGGGCAGGCGCGTGATGTCGTGGCCGCTCAGGATCACGGAGCCGGCGTCGGCCAGCTCGAGGCCCGCGATGATTCGGATGAGCGTCGTCTTGCCGCAGCCCGACGGGCCGACCAGGGTGACGAACTCGCCGCCGGCGACCGCGAGGCTTACCTCGCGCAGCACGGGCGTGCCGTCGAAGCTCTTGGTCACGCCCTCGACGTGCAGGTTGCCGCGGCCCTCAGGCATGGCCGGTTGCCCTTTCTGGCCGCCATTGTGCCAGATGGGGCAGGGGAGTCAAGCGGCAAACCTCCCGAAGCGGCCAACCGCTCACCGACCTCCCAGGGGTTGGGAACCCGCGGGAGGTTCTCCGGCGGTTGCGGGGGTCTCTCGTGGGAGGCGAGCGCCTACTTTGCGGCGGCCTCGGCGGGCGCCGCGGCCAGGGCCTTCGCCCAGGGCGCCGAGCCGTAGCGCTGGGCGATCCTGGCGAACATCTCGCGGCGGTGCAGGCACCACATGCAGAAGGGCGTGAACGCCACCTGGTCGGTCTCGGGGTCGAGGTAGACGAACGCCGACGAGCAGCGCTTCATCCGCCCCGACTCCAGCGAGTGCCACTCCTCGAAGGGCAGGATCACGATGGGCACGCCGTCCTGGATGTGCGTGTGCTTGCGGAGCTGTTCGGAGAAGCGCCGGCCGATCGCCAGACCGCCCAGGATCTTCAAGAGGCCGAAGAAGCGGCTGCCTTTCATGATCTTCTTGAAGTTCGCCGCGCCCAGCAGCAGGCCGCCGTAGGTGCGCAGCACGAGCAGCCGCCCGCGCAGGCGCGCGAACCAGCCGCCGCGGGCCAGGCGCTCGAGCGTCGGGTTCACCCGCTTGGCCCGCGTGACCAGCTCGGGCAGCAGGTCGTGCAGCGGCCGCTTGAGGAAGTGGGTGAGCGGCACGTACTTCTCGCCGTCGGAGAAGACGAACGCCGCCGACTCGCAGTTGGGGTGCACGCCGGCGAAGCGGATGCGCTCGGTGCCGAACAGCCGCAGGGCCGGCAGCACGTAGCCGAGCAGCCCGGCGGGGAAGAACTCGAGGTTCTCGCCGGGGAACGCCTCCTCGAGGATGTGCTCCACGTCTTCGGGCGTGGTCATCACACGGGTCTCGTAGCGCCCATCTTCCCACATCTCGGTGAGGGGGATGAAGAACAGGCGGCGGAAGAGCTTGCGGTGCTCGTGGGCGAAGGCGAAGTGGTCGCGCATCCCCTTGTCGTTGAGGTCGCGGGCCAGCGTGCATACCAGCGTGTGCTTGCGCTTGCTGTGCTTCTCGATGTTCTCGATGGCCCGGAGCTTCTTCTCGAGGATCACCTCGGTGCCGCGCATGCGGCGATAAGTGGCCGGGTCGCGGCCGTCGAAGGCCACCAGGAAATCCACGCCTGTCGCGCACAGCTTCTTGCAGAACTCCTCGTCGGCCAGCTTGACGGCGTTGGTGACGATGGAGACGGGCACGTTGTTCCGCTTGGCGATGGCAATCAGCTCGAAGAGATCGTCGCGCATGGTCGGCTCGCCGCCGAAGAGCTCCACGCGGGGCGGCGGGGTGCGCTTGCCCAGCTCGGCGAAGATGCGCTCGAAGTAGCTGGTGGGCGGGCTGAACTCGAAGCCCATGCCCGGGATGTTCGCCAGGCAGATCGGGCAGTTCAGGTTGCAGCGGTTCGTGAGGTCCATGAACAGCAGGCGCGGCTTGTGGTCGTGGCCGCACGAGTCGCAGTAGAGCGAGCAGCCGGCGCCCATGCTAGGCTCGTACTGGTAGACCTCGCGCTTCCACAGCCAGCGCTCGGCGTCGGCGCTGATGAGCTGTTCGCTGTCGCCGCACTTTGCACAGTGCTTCTTGAGGTAGACGCCGCCATCGCGGATGAGGTGTTCGGCGGGGACGCTCTCGCGGCAGTGCTGGCAGATGCTCCTGGTATCCGAGCCGGCAATCTTGGCTTCAGGCATGACGCACCCAGTCCTCTTCGGCCCCTGGACCCACGGCCCCGACGATGTCCCGAATTATAGCAGGATGACCGCTCCGGGGCAACGAGAAACCGCTCAGTGCTGGTGCTCGTGCTCCATCGCCGCCTTCTTGCCTGCGATGAGCAGGGGGAACACGATGTCGCCGAAGCAGCACGGCGTCCACACGGCCACGAACAGCAGCACGAAGATCACCGGCAGCAGCGGCAGCCAGTTGGCGTCGCCGTACGACGTCAGGTAGAACAGTGACGCCCAGGTGCTCACGAACACGTGGCCCGAGTGGGGCAGCCGGGTCTTCTTCCGCCAGGCGCCGATGGCCACGCCCGCGAGTGCGGCGGGGTTCACCAGCCACCACTCCTCGAGGAACGCCAGATGAATGTGGCCCATGTGCGCGCCCACGACCAGCCCGCCCAGGTAGGGGAACACGATGTCGCTGAGCGTGCCCACGCCCACGGCGCCGACGAACCCGACCAGCACGGCCGCCGGCAGGCTGCGGCGGTAGCGGCGGTAGAGCGCGGTGGTGACGATCGCGCTCAGCAGCACGTGCGCCGGGTGCAGGATCTCGAAGAGAACCTCCGACGGGCCGCGCGGCACCTCGAGCAGGACAAACGCCAGCATGATGGCGATGCCGCTCGCCGCCCCGAGGGCCGTGAACGGCATGTGGTGCCGCAGCTCGATCGCCAGCAGGCTCGAGGCTCCGGTTTCGCCGTGGTCGTGCTTCTCGCTCATCATGTGCCTCGCAAAAGGCGTTCAGGAGTGCGGATGCGCGCGGCGAGCGGGCCGCGGCCGGTTCGTGCAGACCATGTGCAGCGCGTGGCACTCGTCGCACTCCTTCACCGCGTGGTCGGCGGCGAAGGCGTCCCAGTGCCGTCGCTGCTCGGGCGTCAGGATGCCCGTGCCCTTGCACAGGGGGCACGCGCCGTCGAGCGCGGCCAGGATCGCCGCTCGGATGAACTCCGAGCGATTGGGGATGCCCCTCATGGCCGCCACGAGCGCGGGGTCGCTCTTGAAGGTGATGATCTCCTGCCCCTGCCGCTTCGCTGTCATGGCCGCACTCGCTGCGGGACTCTCCTCCGCCGCCGCATATTATTACATTTTATTACCGCCCTGTCAAGCCCGATTCGCGGCGCGGCCACGGCCTCCCAATCCTCGCGCCTGGTTCCCCACTCGACCCCTTGTCTTGGAAACCAGAGTCCGTAACCTCCCGCGGGAGGCCGGGGTTGGACGCGGGAGCGTCCGGATACTCGCCCCCACGCGGAGCGTAGGGGCGAGAAGGGTTGTGATCATTCCTCGTCCCGGCGCTCTGCGTGGGGACGCGCCCCTTGGCCGGTCCTCACTCCTCGTCCCTACGCTCTGCGTGGGGACGGGTCTCTTGGCCGCTCCGCGGCCGCATCTCGGCGGGGTTAGGAACCGGCGCGCTCAATCGGCCCGCTTCTGCTCGAAGAGCCACTCCCACAGGTCCTTGGTCGCATAGGCCGGCCCCCACGAGCCGTGGCCCACGCCGGGGAACTCGCTGTACTTCGGGCTGGCGCCCGCCTTCTTGAGCGCCTCCACCATCTCGCGCGAGCCGCTCACCGGCACCACGCCGTCCTGGTCGCCGTGGAACGCCCAGACGGGGATCCTCGCGATGCTCGTCGCCCGCGACGGGTCGCCCGCGCCGCACACCGCGATGCCCGCCGCAAACAGCTTCGGCTCCCGCGCCAGGATGTCCCACGTCCCGTAGCCGCCCATCGAGATGCCCGTGACGTACACGCGGCGGGCGTCCACCTGGAACTCAGTGCGAAGCTGGGCGAGGAGTTCCAGCACGCGCCTCAGCTCGGCCGAGACCGGCACCTTCTCCTGCGAGTAGGACCCTTTGCCCCAGGGCGTGTTCACCCACTGCTTGCCGGGCGGGCACTGGGGGGCGACGACCAGGCACGGGTGCCTGTCCTGGATGGCGTCGCTTGCCAGGGCGAGGAGGGCCGCGGGCTGGTCCTTGATCTGCCCCCAATTGTCGTCGCCGCGCCCGCCCGCCCCGTGGAGGAAGAGCACGAGGGGATACGCCTTATTGGGGTCGTAGCCCTTCGGCCGCAGGAGGCGATAGAGCAGGTTGCCGCCATCGGAGGCCGCGAACTCCCGCGCCTCGAAGGCCGTCTTCAGATCCTCCAGGCCGCTGCCTGCGGCTGCCACCGGTGCCACGCTCAACACCACAACGCACATGATCCAACGACGCCTGCGCATTCTGCTCTCCTGATCTCTTGTGTTATTTCGCCCTTGCAGAGCTTCACGGGTTGGGGCCGTCCGTGTCCCAGGGCGTTGCCCTGGGCTATCCCATTGCGCCCTTGCAGGGCTTCGCTGGATACGGGACTTTCTTTCCTCTCTGAAGCTCCAAAGGAGCGAAATGGTGAAGCCCAGGGCAACGCCCTGGGAAGAGATCCGACACCCATCGCCAAGCCCTGAAAGGGCGGAATAGGCCTCTATTCCCAGAGGTACCGTTCATCGAATGCCACCTGGTACTTGCGGAGGAGGGCCCGCAACTCGTCTTGGAACGACACCTTGCGGTGATGTTCCTTCTGCCTGGCGATGTACTCTTTGACGCCCGCGACCCCCGATTGCCCAATCGAGAAGGCCCCGTAACCCGCCTGCCAAGCAAAGTCGGCGAAGGCCTCGCCTTTGGTCTTGATCCATTTCGATGAGCGTTTTTTCACCTCCTCGTCGAGCTTGCTCAGCGTGACCGTCCGCGAGAGCGAGAAGAGGATGTGAACGTGGTCCTCCGTGCCGCCAACATCGAGGGCCGGGCAGCCCATCTCGCGGCACACAGCGGCCAGGTAGGCGTGCAACTCGTGCTCGATCTCGGGGCGGATGAGCGGGCGCCGGTTCTTCGTGCTGAAGATCAGGTGGACGAGCACATTTGCCAGGGACTGGGCCATTCCTGCCCTCCGTCCATTTCGCCCTTACAGGGCTTCATAGGTTGTGGGCCATCGCGTCCCCAGGGCTTCGCCCTGGGCTATCCCATTCCGCCCCTGCGGGGCTTCAGACCATTCCGCCCTTCCAGGGCTTCATGGGTGGGGTCACTCGTTTCCCAGGGCGTTGCCCTGGGCTATCCCATTCCGCCCCTGCGGGGCTTCAGAGGCCCACCACGGGCGGGCACGGGCCGGCACGGGCGACCGCCTGAGTACACCGCGTTCCTCTGTTGTCAGGCCGTGGCGAGGCCGATCATGGGGTATCCCCTTAGGCAGTTCCTCCGCATGGCCACTGCCTTTCTGAAGCTCCGAAGGAGCGAGATGGTAAAGCCCAGGGCAACGCCCTGGGTAACGAAGCGACAGACCCGCAGACCCGCCAAGCCCTGTAAGGGCGAAATAGGTGCTCATCCAGTCATCTCTCTTGGCGGCCGCGCCGGGCCAGGAAGAGTTGGAAAGCCCGCTGGCCGGATCCGGACCAACGACCATCCTTGTTCCTGACGGAGGATGCCAGATAGTGTGTCGTGGTGCGCCGCGCCAGCGTTGATGATCGATGCCTTGCCGCAGCCGTGCTTTTTTCGGTAGAGTCGTAGGTTGCTTACAAAGTGGCTGGACCTCGGGCCATCGAGTTGATTCCGGGCAAAATCCGTGACTTGACTGCAAGCTTTCTCCGCGATGCGCCTCTTCAGCAATTCCATCCACGAGCCAAGGTCGGTGCCCCCGCCTCCCGAACCAGGTTCCTCGGCTACCTCGGCGATTGCTTCCTCGATTAGCCTATCAGTCTCACGCCTGGTGCTTTCCGGTCTTTCAGACTCTCGCTTCCGCTCAATGGCCTCCTGGTAGGCGGTGGGGTCCTCAAGCCCGACAATGAGGGTTTCGGGCCTGAGTACTGCCAACACTTGGGCGAAGCCGCACCGCACACCCCATGCGATGATGTCACTGTCTGTACTGCCCGTTGCGTCCAGCTGCGCCCGCAAATCTGCTGCCGAAATCCCGCACCTCTTCGGGAACCAATCGCGGGCGTCGCCGCTGTAGCCTTCGACGCCAACGATGTCTACCACACCCAGGTCTATCAGCGCGCAGGCTGTGCATAGGCTTTGGCGTATGCCGTCGAAGAAGTTGTGGTCCTCGTCAAACAGAAGGATCAGCGGGGATGGTTCTTTACCGTATTGCTCAACGATGGTTCCCTCAATGGGTACCGCAACGTCGTACCCGTACCGGCGGAGATCGAGTACCTCCCGTTGATCGGCCATGCGGCTACTCCTTGCGCCCCCCGCCCTCGAAGCTGAAGAAGGCGGCTTCCACGGGGTTGAAGTCGAGGGTGAACGATGCGCCGTCCCCGAGCTTCTTGCCCGTGCGCTCGTCTATTGCGTCCTTGACAGGGGAGGGGAAGGCGACGGTGATGGGGTGCTTCTTGGCGGCGAGACCCTCGACGCCGCCACCCCCGACGTCGCTGCCTGTGACCTCGGCGTTCTGGAGGACGAAGACGTAGGTCCGCCCCCCCTTGCTCCAATAGGTGGCTTCGCAGTTCCGCGGCCTTGCGCCGTCGGGGCCGGCCACGCGCACCCACGGCTTGGCGCCGCCGCTGAGGGCGTACTGGACGAAGACGTTGCGGTGCTGCTCGCTCGCCGAGCCCTCCTCACGGTACTGAAGGTAACGCTGGGGCGAGAGGTTGACGAGGACCGCCGTGCCCTTGCCAATCTTCCTGATGATGTGGGTCTTGAGCTTCGGTTCGGCGATGGCGAACTCGTCGGCCAGCTTGCACGGCACAGTGGCGAAGAGCTCGCGATACTTCTTGTAGCCGAAGGCGGCATCCTGGTTGGTCTCGACCCAGAGCTTGCCGTCGCCGCCGAAGAAGTCGCGCTTGGTCTCCGTGCCGTCGTGCTTGACGCCGAAGAGGTCGTCGAGCGCGCCCTTGGCGCGCCCCTTGCCACGGTGGTCGAAGAGGCCGGGGGCGAAGTCGGCGATCAAGGTGCCGCCGGCCTCGACGAACTCCCGGATTCGCACGGCCTCGATGTCGCTCAAGGCATAGCAGGCGGGGAGGATGAGGACCCTGTACTCCTTCGGCACCCCGCCGACAACGACCTCGTCATAGGGGACGAAGTTGAACTGGAGGCCGCTGTCGGTGAGCAGGTACTCCCAGGCCTTGCGCACGAGGTGGCTGGTGCCGAGGCGGTGGTCGTTGTTGCGGTTGACCCAGGTCTTGCCGTGCGCCTCGCTGTCGAGGCACCACGACACCTGGATCGAGGGGTGCGAGTAGTAGACGGCCACGCCGTCGTGAAGCCATCGTGCGCCCACGAGCTTCCTGCCCTGGACGCCGCCGACCTCTTTGTTCGTGGGGGCGTACTCCTTGAGCCAGGGACGCGGCGTGCCGTCCTGCTCGAACCAGCCCTCCACCCAGCCGATCATCCCGCGGTTGCCGTGGGCCAGGTAGTACCAGGTCTGCCAGATGTCGTTGGCCGTGCCGCGGCCGTCGTTGTGGAAGTGCGTCGTCACGATGGGCATGGCGTTCTGGGGGTTGAACGAGCGGATGATGGCCGTGGACGAGCCGATGTTGTAGGATTCGAGGAACTGGATGTTCTTCATCAGCTTGGCGTAGTCGTAGCCGCCGAAAAGGTTGGGCGACTGGCCGCCCACGAAGCCGCACGGGGTCTCGGGGTCCGCGGCGTTGGACGTCTCGACGAGTTGGCGCAGGAACACGGCCCAGTAGCTGTCGTTGTAGGTCATGCGGTCGAGGAAGGGCGAGAAGTCGAGCTGGCCTAACGGCTTGCCGAGCTGGGCGCGGGTGAACTCGGGCGTGAGGTACTGCGCCTTCGCGGTCGGGTCGCCCGTGTAGGCGACGAGCCACTTCTCGTAGTCGGCGTCGTCGTCATGGATGCGCCAGGGGATGGGTTTCACGAACGAGCCCCAGGAGATTTCGTCGTCGAGAGCGTAAGCCGCGCGCACGGGGCTCTTTTTCAGGCCGTTGACGCGCTCGGTGACGATGCCCTTGAGCTTCTCGAGCATGGCGGCGTCGAGCGGCCGCGGGCCGTTGGCACCGAACCGCAGCGCCCGGCCGTCGGTCTGGATGCGCTTCCAGTCGGCGCGGTTGAGGTAGAGGTAGCCCTTGGCCGCCGTGTGGTCGTTGTAGAACAGCAGGCCCCACTT
Source organism: Planctomycetota bacterium (assembly GCA_035384565.1). Taxonomy (NCBI): domain Bacteria; kingdom Pseudomonadati; phylum Planctomycetota; species Planctomycetota bacterium. The sequence continues at coordinate 63,631 of DAOOIT010000033.1, forward strand.
CTCGAGCCAGGGCAGCACGCGGGTGTCGCCGTGGTCGGTGAAGCCGCCGTTGAAGCCGTAGTCCTTGCAGAACTGGCCGCCGGCGTCGCCCGTGCCGATGTGCCACTGGTAGCGCCAGGGCATGTAGACCCACGTGTTCCAGCGGCCGAGGAGCATCTTGGGGTCGCGGCGGACCGGCTTGAACTCGGGGGCCGACCTGATGTAGGCGAGATAGGGGTCTTCGGCGGCGCGAGCAGCGACGCCAAGTGCCACAGCAGCCGCCACCATCATCAGCCGACGCCTCATGGCCGGCCTCCTTCACAGTGGGACGGATTCACGAAGCAACGCACGCCGCAATCATGGGAGAATGGTGTCGGGGAATCAAGTGCTGCCCGCGCCTTGTCATTGTGCGCCTGTCGAACGGCCCTTCGGAGGCTTGCTGCGGTGATCCGGCAGATGGCCCCTGTTGCGGTGACAAGCCCCTGATAGGCTCCTCGGCAGGCGCGGAATGACATGGGCGAAGGGCCGGCCACTTCACCCCAGCGCCGCGGCGAGCCAGGAACTGCCATCGGCGGCCAGATCGGGCTTGAGCATGAGCCGCTCCTCTTCGCCCGCGTAGGCCTGCCGGGCCGGCTCGAACCAGCGGCGGAGCTCGGGCTCGGAGACGGCGCAGTTCCGTCCGTCCACCAGGCCCTCGAAGCGCAGGGGCAGCGGGGCCAGGGCCGCCGCCACGTCGGCCAGATCGCCCACCGTCAGGGCGCCGGGCACGATGATGTCGTGGGGTACGTAGACGAAGGGGGAACACAGCAGCGACTCGAAACTCGCCAGCCCGCGGCGCACGAGCACGGCCTTGGCGTCGTCCTCGAACAGCGCGGCGAGAAGCGCCAGCAAGCCGCCGAGCGGCTCGCACTCGCGGGGGCAGTCGCTGCTCTCCAGCGGCTTGTCGGCGAAGGGCGGCACGTTGGGCTCCGCGAACGAATCGCCCCAGAGGGCGAGGCGTGTGGCGTCCAGCTCGGGACGGGTGCGCAGGTAGCGGAGGACGCCCCGCAGGTCGCGCAAGCGCAGGCCGGTGAGCGTCTCGCCCAGCATCATGTAAGTGGAGGAGGGGCCAACGGTCTTGCGGTGGCGGCCGGGTTCGCCGTTGGCGTCGGTCTCGCCCGTCGAGCGCACGTCGGGCAGACACACGGCGACGCCGCGGGCCAGCAGAGCGGCGATCTCGTCGGCTCGGTGCTTCAGGAACCCCGCCTTGCCGTGCTTCGCTACGGCGACCACGAGAGGCAGCCGTTCGGACTGTGGGCGGGGCGTCCCTGCCCCGTGTTCCGCCGGCGGCGCGAGGAGCAGCGCCGGCACGACGAAGCCGTCGTCGAGGGTGAGCAGGAGGCGCTCGGCCAGGCCATCCCTGCCGCGGACCTCGGCTTTGGGGATGCCTCTCGGCTCGATGTCGCCGAGCAGGCGCGCCCAGTCGGCCCGCAGCTTGGCGCGGCGTTGGGCGGGCGCGAGCGGGGCGAGGGCGGCGCGGGCCTTGCCGGCCCGCTCGAGGCTCAACGCCTTGGCCAGATAGTGGACCAGCTTCGGCTGACGCCTCGCGGCCACGGCGTCGGTGAGGCAGCGCAGTTCCTCGGCGGGCCGCCGGTCCTGCGGCTCCTCCTTGGGCGCGGGGATGCCGAACCAGCGCTCCAGGTGCGGGTAGATGCCCTTGCGGTGGGGCGCGCCCACGTTGTTGCAGTGGCTGGCGTCCGGCGGCCTGATGGTCACGCGGCCCCAGCCGTGGACGGCGGCCAGCCTGTCCGCAGCATCGTAGAAGCCCCAGATGCGTCCGAAGCGCTTCCACACGGGGTCGCGCTCGGCGTCCCAGGCGAACTCGTGGGCGTAGAGGAGCGGCCTGGGAGCGGCCGCGCCGACGATCACGTAGGGCAGGAAGCCGTCGCGGGCGCTCCGGCGCAGGTTCCTGGTGGATTCGAAGCTGCCGCTGCCGGCGAAGTTGAACGCCTCTTCGGCGTTCTCGGGCAGGGGGTAGATCGTCTCGGGCTGCGGCCCGCCGAAGTTGAAGGGGATGGCGCACGCGATGCGCGGGTCGAGCGCGGCCGCGACCGCCGCGGGGTCGCCCCCGCCGGCCACCGAGCCGATGACGATGACCCTCTCGCGGTCAATGCCCGGGCGAGCCAGGAGCAGGTCCACGCAGCGCAGCAGGTCCCAGGCCATCCAGCCCATCAGGCTCTCGCCCACGAGGTGGAGCTGCATGCCGAGGACCATGCGGTGGCGGTAGTCCTCGCGTCCCGCGAAGGGCTGCTGGCGGCGTTCGCCGTGGCTGATCTGGTCGGGCACGAGCACCAGGCAGCCCAGGCGCGACCAGAGCACCCCCATATCTTGAAGCTCGCTCTGCTCCTTCGGGTTGTGGTGGCTGTGGACGAGGAGGAAGGCGGGCATCTTCGCGCGCGCCGGGTTCGGCACGTAGAGGTTGGCGGTCACGACCAGTCCTGGCCGGCTCTCGAAGACCAGCTTCTCGATGCGGAAGCCCTCGCCCTCAAGCGTCCCAATGGTCTCGACATCGAGCGTTTTCGGGATAGGCGGGAACTGGCCGAGCGACTCCCGAAGCGCCTTGACCCGCTCGTCGCGGAAGCGCTCCCAGTCGGCCCGCGACCGCACCTTGGCCCATGCGGCGGCGTCGCGGCGATTGGCCGCCCGCAGGCGCGCCCGGCAATCCTCGCCGAGCATGCCAATGGCCTTGTCCCGCTCCTCGGCCGAGAGCACATTGATGCTCGGCGCGCGCAACGCATCTGCCCATGCCTTCGCCACGTGACTTCCTCTCATTGCACAGATGAACGTCCCGCGGGTTTGACACCCGCGGGAGGTTGGTTTGTTCTCCGAAAGGCCGATTGCGCGTGCCAGGATGCGCGCCCTACCATTCAGTCCGAAATCCGCGCTCCGCAATCAGAGGCTCCACGGCTCGCGATAGGCCGGCATCGCGGCGCGGGCCGCCTCGTCGTCGCCCAGGATGGTCTCCTTCACGGGGTCGAACTGCACGGAGCGGCCGAGCTTGTAGGAGAGGTTGGCGAGGCACAGGGGCACGTTGACGCGGTGGTGGTAGGCCACGTTGCACAACGGCTGCTGGCGGGTCTTGATGGCGTCGAGCAGTTCGCGGTGGTGGCCCGGCGAGGGCGCCAGCGACGGGCCGGGCAGCTCCAGCGCCGCCTTGGGGTCGGCCTCGGGCACGATCTTGTGCATGCCGTAGTCGGCGTAGAGCGTGGCCTTCTCGCCGTGGAAGTAGATGCCCAGGCGCCGCGCCATGCCGCCCGCGCCGTTGAAGTCGAAGCCATAGCTGTTCGCCAGATTGTGCATCCAGGTCATCACGAGGTTGGGGTAGCGGAAGAGACACTCCTGGACCTCGGGCGCGTCGCCGTCGTCGTCCAGGATGAAGCGCCCGCCCGCGCAGCTCACCTGGCTGGGCAGCGGCAGGTCGAGCGCCCAGACGGGCAGGTCAATGATGTGCGGCGCCATGCCCGGCAGCCAGCCGCCGCTGATGTCCATGAACGAACAATGGAAGTAAGCGTCGCGCACGATGATCGGGTTGAACGGCCGCATCGGGAGCGGCCCCAGGAACATGTCCCAGTCGAGCCCCGGCGGCACGGGCGCGTTGGCCGGCGCCTTGCCCACGCCCGCGCGAGTCTGGTTCATCACGTTGAACGTGCGGACGAGGTTCACCGGCCCCAGCACGCCGGCGCGGACGATCTCGACCACGCGGCGGTAGTTGCCCCCCGCGTGGATCTGCGTGCCCACCTGGGTGACGCGGCTGTTCTCCTTCGCCGCCTTCACGATGGCCTGGCTCTCGGCCACGTACAGTGTCATCGGCTTCTCGACGTAGAAGTCCTTGCCCGCCTTGGCCGCGGCGACGGCCATGATCGCGTGCCAGTGGGGCGGCGTGGCGATGCAGACGGCGTCAATGGACTTCTCGTCGAGGAGCTTTCGGAAATCGTGATAGCCTTTGGCCGTGGCCTCGAAGCGCTTCACCGTCGCCTCGCGGCGGGGCGCGTTCACGTCGCAGATGGCCGACACGCGCACGTCCTTGTGGGCAGCAAAGGCATTCAAGTCGCCGCTGCCCATCGAGCCGACGCCGATGAAGCCCATCGAGATCGTGTCGCTGGCCGGCGGCTGCCCCTCGGCCCCGACGGCATGGGCGGCCAGGCCGATCCCCATCGCAGCGACAGCGGACCTGCCCAGGAACGCACGACGCGAAACCGTGTTCTTCATCGCTTTCCCCCTTCTGCGCAGGAACGTTCCCGCCGGCCGAGAACACTACTTGCCCCGGCTGATCGGCGGGACGCCCAGGTCCTTGCAGATCTTGCGCGCGAGCTGGTCCACTATCCCGCTGTGTCGTGGCACGGCCGGGCGCCTGTTGAGACTTGGGTTCTGCCACCAGGAGTGCCTGGCGCCTTCGCGCTCGAATTCGCAACCCTGTTCGCGAAGGTAGCGAAGGAACCTGGTGCGCTTCACACCGTCACCTTCTCCTCGACGAATCCCGGTTCCGCGGCCTGAATCGCGCCCTGGCGATTGAACTCAATGGCTTCCCTGAGGGTGACGCGGAGCGTGTCGAGAAGCTGCTCGCGCGTCCGCTCCTGGCAGTTCACGCCCGGGATCTCCTCGATCCACCCGATCCACCAGCCGTCCTGTTCCTTGACCACTGCCGTGTAGCTGTTGGGCATTGCTCCTCTCCTGGCGTGCTCGTTATTCTCATGTGAGAGTATACGCGGCTGCGCCAGGAAGTCAACCCAAGGGGGTGCGGGCCGGAGTCGTAGGTGGTTTCCGATGCGAGAATCCCCGGAACAGGGGAAGGCCCGCGGCAGAGGTAGCCGCGAGCGTCCCGCCTGCGGCGCTCTTCATCCGTTCGACAAGCGGGACGCTTGTCGCTACGAGAATCCGCCGCAGAAGCTACCTACAGAAATGGCCCACACCCCTTGGGGTCGCGGTTGCACCCGATCGGCCTATCACCAGGGTGTAGGTGGTGCCATCGAGACCCCAGATCCCCTTTGCATGTGGCGGCACGCGGAGCTCATGGGAACCGGACGAGGTCCGCCGCCTGCTCCGGGCTGGCCACGAATTCCTTTTCGGTCCCTCCTTCCTTCACGCAGACTCGGTACTCTTGGCGGAGGGGATCCCGAGCCACCGCAATCTGGCTGCCTTCCTCGAAGGATGGGGCAACCGAGTAGGACAGGTAGTCTATCGTGTCCATCCGTTCCTCCACGCTCGCATCACGACCCAGCGGCCTCGATTCCGCCGGGTGTTGCGAACCCCGCCTCGGCGCCCTTGATCCTCCAGATTCTCACTCGCCACGCTTGCGCCGGAACCTGCGGCAATTCGTCTGACTCGATATCGAAAGGCGAATCACTGGTCAGCCAGCTGGCGAGCCCAGTTCCCGTCTTCCGGGTGTCGATGAGGAGGTGAGGAATGCTGTCCAGTCCACCTGTCGTCTGCCTGACAATTGGAGAGGTAGCCGGGTCTGCGGAGATACCGTCACGAGACTGGATCCGGGCAACGGCGGTGAAGCACGAGCAAGGCGCGTGGCTCCTCGCCTCGGCCAAGACACCATTGGCCTGCGAATCCCATGCCATCCCGTGTCCACCGCGGCGCCGTGCCCAAGGCCGCGGCTAGGAGCCTGTCCACGAATCCGCGTGGGACTGCGACGCCCGCGATTCTGGCCGCA
>DAOOIT010000034.1 GCA_035384565.1 Planctomycetota bacterium
GTTTGAGCCGTAGCCCAGGGCGACCGAAGGGAGCCCTGGGGAGAGGCGGCCCCACGGATGAGCCCCCGAAGGGGGGCGATTCAAGGCGTGAAACGCCCCCTTCGGGGGCTTGGACGGGCGGGGACGTCCGTCCCAGGGCTCCCTTCGGTCGCCCTGGGCTACGGCCCGGTCGCCCGCGTTCGCGGGCTGCAAGGCCCTCACGTATGGGAGAAGACGAGGGCGCTGCCCTGGGATAGCCCAGGCGAGCCCTTCCGGCGCCAGAGAGAACCACCGTGCCTGCAATTCCGGCCCACACCCGCAAGCCTCGGGTTGACATTCCGGGCCTCGCACCCTATCGTGGGAGGCGGGAGGCCGCAAGCAGGAAGGAGAACGACCATGCGATTCCCGCGGGCACTGGCCGCTGTCGTCGTTGCCGCCGCTATGAGCACTGCCCGGGCAGCAGAGGCCCCGCTGAGGGTCGTGATGCTCTCGGGCTCGGGCGAGTACAAGTCGGACGAATCGCTCCCCGCCTTCGCCCGCCGCCTGGAGGCGGCCTTCAACGTCAAGGCCACCGTGCTCCAGGCCCAGGGCGAGAACGAGATCCCCGGCCTCGAGGCCCTCGACGCCTGCGATGTGATGCTGCTCTTCACCCGCCGCATCAAGCTGGGAGGCGACCAGCTCGAGCGCTTCAGGAAGTACTGCCTCGCCGGCAGGCCCATCGTCGGCATCCGCACCGCCAGCCACGCCATCCAGACCTGGCTCGAGCTCGACCGGGAGGTCTTCGGCGGCAACTACAAGGGCCACTACGGCAGCGGCGCGAGGCAGACCGTGGCCCTCCACCCCGACGCCAAGGGCCACCCCGTGCTCGAGGGCGTGAAGGGCTTCGAATCCGATTACAGCCTCTACAAGACCGCCCCCCTGGCCGCCGACGCCACGCTGCTGATGACGGCCAGCACGCCCCAGGCCGCCGCTGCCGAGCCGGCCGCCTGGGTGCGCGAGTACAAGGGCGCGCGCATCTTCTACACCTCGCTGGGCGGCCCCGCCGACTTCGAGGAACCCAGCTTCCGCCAACTGCTCACCAACGCCCTCTTCTGGGCCGCCCGCCGCAAGGTCGAGCCCAAGCCATGACGCGAGGCGGGGGAGAACGCCCTTTCCGGCAGAAGGAGCGCCCTGCCCCGCGCGGCCCTCCCCCGCAGGAGCCCTTCAGCCACGGGCCGTGCGGAAGGCGCCGAGCCGCCCCGCGCCGCCTTGGCACGGGACAGAGTCCCCTCGTTTCCCCCCATTGACGCGGAGCGACGGCTGGCGGGCCTGCCACGGCGAATGCGCTACTTGCGGGGCTTGCCCTGCGATTCGCGCCGGAGGATGTCGCGCTGGAAGCGCTGAAGGGCGGCCAAGGCGTCCAGCGGGGTGAGGTTGTCGAGATCGAGGCGCTTCAGTTCCTCGATCGTGTCGGCGTGCAGGGAGCCGAAGAGGGTGAGCTGAAGCTCCCGGGGGTGGGCGCCCACCTCGTCGAGCGTAGGGGCGAAGCGCGGCTTGTCGTTGGGCGTGAGCGAGGCGGCCTCGAGGTTGCCGAGGATCACTTTGGCCCGCTGGATGACCTTGCGGGGAATGCCTGCCAGCCGAGCCACGTGGATGCCGTAGCTCTTGTCGGCGCCGCCCTCGACGATCTTGTGCAGGAAGATGATCTCGTCCTTCCACTCGCGGACCGCGACGTTGTAGTTCCTGACGCCGTCGAGGAGGAGGGCCAGCTCGGTGAGCTCGTGGTAGTGGGTGGCGAAGAGCGTGCGCGCGCGCACGTGCTCGTGCAGGAACTCGCACACGGCCCAGGCGATGGACACGCCGTCGAAAGTGCTCGTGCCCCGCCCCACCTCGTCGAGCACGAGCAGGCTGCGCTCGGTGGCGTTGTTGAGGATGTTGGCGGTCTCGATCATCTCGACCATGAACGTGCTCTGGCCGCGTGCCAACTCGTCGCTGGCGCCCACGCGGGTGAAAATGCGGTCGGCCACGCCGATGTGCGCCCGCTTCGCGGGGATGAAGCTGCCCATCTGGGCCATGAGCACCAGCAGCGCCGCCTGGCGAATGTAGGTGGACTTGCCGGCCATGTTCGGCCCCGTGATCACGGCCATGCGGTTCTTGTCGCCGTCGAGCAGCAGGTCGTTGGGCACGAACTTGCCCGATTCGAGCGACACTTCGAGCACGGGGTGCCGCCCCTCCTCGATGCGCAGCGTGAGGTCGTCGGCGATCTCGGGCGCGCAGTAGCCGCGCTCGGCGGCCACGTGGGCGAGCGCCGCGAAGCCGTCAATCTCCGCCACCAGGGCGCCCACGCGCTGGAGCCGCTCGACCTGGCCCGCAATCTCGTCGCGCACCGCGACGAAGAGGTCGCGCTCCAGCTCCTTCGCCCGCTCGTCGGCGCCCACGATCCGCTCCTCCCACTCCTTGAGCTCGGGCGTGATGTAGCGCTCGGCGTTCTTGAGCGTCTGCTTGCGCGTGTAGCCGGGCGGCACCCTGTCGGCGTTGGCGTGGGTGACCTCGATGTAGTAGCCGAACACCTGGTTGTAGCCGACCTTGAGCGACTCGATGCCCGTGCGGCGGATCTCGTCGGCCTGGAAGCGCGCGAGCCAGCTCTTGCCGTCGCGGGCGATGGAGCGTTCCTCGTCGAGCTTCGCGTGGTAGCCGCTGCGGATGATGCCGCCGTCGGTCAGCGACGTGGGCGGGTCCGCCACGATGCTCCGCTCGATCAGGTCGCGCACGTCGTCGAGCGTGTCGAGGCGGGCCTGGATTTCGGCCAGATGCGGGCTGGTGCAGGCGGCCAGGCGCCCCTTGAGCGTGGGCAGGGCGTTGGCCGACTGCTTGAGCCCCACCACGTCGCGCGGGTTGGCGCGGCGGTAGGCGATCTTGGAGGCGATGCGCTCGATGTCGTGGACGTTTCGCAGGATGGTCCGCAGCTCGCCGCGCAGGAGCGGCTGGGCGACCAGCTCGGCCACGGCCTCCTGCCGCCGGCGGATGCGCGCGACGTCGCGGAGCGGATAGAGCACCATCTGGCGGAACAGGCGCCCGCCCATCGGGGTCACCGTGGCGTCGAGCACGCGCAGCAGCGTGGCGTCGGCCCGCCGCGTGCGCAGGGTCTCCACCAGCTCGAGGCTGGCCTGGGTGGCCTTGTCGAGGATCAGGTAGTCGCTGCGGAGGAAATGCTCGAGCCTCGTGAGGTTGCCCAGGCTGCCGCGCTGGGTTTCGGCCAGGTAGTCCAGCACGGCGCCGGCGGCGCCCAGCCCGGCCTTGAGGCCCTGGCAACCGAAGCCCTCGAGCGAGGCCACGCCGAAGTGCTCGAGCAGCGCCTTGCGCCCGCTTGCGGGGTCGAAGGCCCAGTCGGGCCGCGGCGTCCAGTGCGTGTGGAGCAGCGGGCGCAGGGGCTCGAGCACGCTGTCCTCGGTGCGGTACTGGCTGTCGGGGAGGAGGCACTCGGCGGCGCCCACGCGGCCCAGCTCGTCGAGCAGTTGCCCCGGCTCGACCTCCTGGACCAGGAACCGCCCCGTCGAGAGGTCCACCCACGCCAGGCCGCACTGCTTGCCCAGGGGCGCGATGGCGGCGAGGAAGTTGTTCGCCTTGGCGTCGAGCAGCGACTCCTCGGTGAGGGTGCCGGGCGTGACCACGCGCGTCACGTCGCGGTCCACCACGCCCTTGGCCTCGCGGGGGTCCTGAACCTGGTCGCACACGGCCACCTTGTGGCCGGCCACGATGAGGCGCTTGAGGTAGGTGTCAATCGAGTGGTAGGGAAAGCCCGCCAGCGGCACCGCGCTCTCGCCGTGGGCGCGCGAGGTGAGCGTCAGGCCGCACACGCGCGACAGCGTCTTCGCGTCCTCGAAGAACGTCTCATAGAAATCGCCCATGCGGAAGAGCAACACCGATCCCGGGTGCTCTTTCTTGAAGCGGGCGTACTGCCGCATGGCCGGGGTCGCGGCCTCGGGCAGGTCGTCGTTCGCGAAGAGCTTCTTCGTCTCGGCCATCGCCTTCCTCGACTCTCGGCCCCCTCCATTCTAGGTTGGGCCTGCGTCGAGTCAAATCCCGCGGGTTTGCGCTCTGCCCGCCCGGCGCGGGGAGCAGGGCCGGACGGGCCGCCCGCCCCGCTCGGGTCTCGCGGCGGACAGGTCAGTGCTTGACGGCCTCGAGGGCGTGGCGGAATTCGTCGGCGCTGCGGAACCGGCGCGCGGGGTCGGTGGCCACCGCGCAGGCGATCGCGGCGTCGAGGTCGTGCGGGCAGTCCTCGCGGAGGCTCCGCAGCGACTTGGGCTTTCGCGTGCCAGCCGTGCGGGTGAGTTCCGGCAGCGAGGCGACGGGGTACGGGAAATCGCCCGTCAAGAGGCGGAAGCAGGTGACGCCCAGGGCGTAGACGTCCGTCTGCGCGTTGCCGGCCACGTTGGCCACGAGGCACTCGGGGGCCACGTACCGCACGGAGCCCACCACGTCGCAGTTCCTGACCACGGTGGTGAGGCCGGCCACGTCGAGGCTCCTGGCCAGGCCGATGTCGGCCACCTTGAGGATGCCGTCGCGCGTGAGGAGGAGGTTGCTGGGCTTGAGGCCGCCGTGGACGACGCCGGCGCTGTGGGCATAGGCCACGGCGCTGGCGGCGGCGATGGCGTAGTTCACCACGTCGCGCACGGGCAGCGGGCCCTGGCGCTCGAAGAGCGCGCCGAGGTCGCCGCCCTGCGCGTACTCCATCGAGATGAAGGTGTGCCCATCGGCGCGGTTCATGTCGTAGATACGGATGATGTTCGGGTGCGAGAGCTGGCCGCTGGTGCGCGCGTCGCGCAGGAAACGCGCCACGGCCTCGGGGTCGGCCGTCAACTCGTCATGCAGGATCTTGAGCGCCACGAGCCGCCCCATCGAGAGCTGGTCGGCCTTGTAGACGGCCCCGATGCTGCCCTTGCCGAGGAGTTGCACGATCTCGTAGCGGCCGATCACCTGCCCGAGCAGTGGGCAGCCGCTCACGCAGGCGGCGCAGTAGACGCGGGTCTGCGTCTGGCGGGCCGTAAGCAGCGCGTCGAGGGGAACCATCTTGCCGCACGAGGCGCACAGATGCGGGGGAACGCTCTGCGGCTCCTCCACCGGCGGCGCCTCGCAGCGGAACAGGAGCTGGGCGAGGCCCACCTGGAGGCGGTCACCGTCCCTGAGGCGCGCCTCGCTGATGCGCGCTCCGTTCACGAAAGTGCCATTCTTCGAGCCCAGGTCGCGCACGAAGCAGCCATCGGGCGTGGTGCGCACCTCGCAATGCAGACGCGAGATCTTGCTGTCGTGAATCTGGATGACGCAATCGGCGCTGCGGCCGATGGTGACCGGCTTCTCCCCGTCGGCAGCGAACTGGCTGACCGGCTTGTCGTCCTTGAGGAGGATGATCGCGGCTCGCAAGGCGGCACAGGCTCCCAACCAGGGTGAACGAAGCACCGGCAGCGTCGGAGCCGGTGGCGGCTGGCGCGGGGGATGCCGCGCCGACCCGCTCCTGGCGGGCCGGCGCGGCGAGAGCCCTCCGGTTGTGGGCCACTGGCGTCCGGCAGCCGCGGTTACCGGGCGATTGTCGCGGCAAAGACATGGATCAGCGAGCAGAAGGGCAGCTTGATGGACTTCAGCTCGCGGTTCGCATCGAGGGGGATCGCCACCACCCAGATGCGGCACTTCTTGTCTTCCTTGGCGAACTCGCCCTTGCCCTCGGAGTCCACGGCGACTCGCTGGGCGCTCTCCACGCCGATCTTCTCGCCGAACTGCGCGTCTTTGCACCAGTCGGTCACCTTCAGGTCGGCCTGCACGGCGCCGTCGGCGTAGTTGATCGTGATCTTCTCCTGCTGATCGGCATCGGTGGCCGTCACGAGCAGATGCAGTTCCTTGGCCTTGCCATCGAGGGCGATGGTCTGCCCCGCGCAGGCCACGTTGTTCTTCTTGCCCTTCTCCTTCGCAGGGAAGTCGAAGGCCGTCTTCACATCCTTGGGCTCGAAGGTGCCGGCGTTGGGCAGGTTCTCAGCGGGGAACGACTGCTTCCACTGGTCGAAATCGGAGTCCTTGCGATCGTCCTCGCCCGTGATGCCGTCGTTGTTGTAGAGGGCCGAGAGGTCGAGGGCGAACAGGCCGGGCTTGAGCTCCTTGAGGGCGGCCTTAGGCTTAGGCTCCGGCTTCGCCTCCGGCGCCACGACCGGCTTGGGCTCAGGCTTCACCTCGGGCACCGGGGCGGGCTTCACCTCGGGCACGGGGGCCGCCTTGGGCTCCACCTTGACCTCCGGGGCCTTCTTCTCGGCCACGGGCACCCGCACTTCTACGGTGCCGGGGGCCTTCTTGACCGCAGAGGCGCCGGGGCCCCCCGTGCAGCCGACCATGACGACGGCCAGTGTGAGCACAACCGCCAGACATGCTCGCAACATCCCGCGCTCCTTTCCCAAACACCGGTTGAAGGGACCTGCCTTGGGATTCTCCGCCCCCCGTGCCGTGCGAGCCCGGGTCGGGCACGCCCATTATACCAATCGCAATCGCAATGTCCAGCATCCCGGGCGGGATTCCCGCGCATCAGCCGGTGGCCTTGCCCAGGAGGCGGCGGATCTCGGCCTTCAGTTCCTCGTCCTTGCAGCGCTGCAAGGCGGCGTTGAGGGCCTGGATGGCCTTCTCGCGCGCTCCGCTCACGCCGCGGCGCCGGGCCCCAAGGTAGAAGCGCCCGGTGGCCACGTAGGGCCGGGGATCGTCAGGGTTCGCCTTGCACGCGGCCTGGAGCAGCGCCTCGGCCCGGGCGGGCTCGCCGGCCAGCAGCAGGAAGCCCACGGCGCCCAGCGTCGGCGCCAGATCGCCGGGGGCCGCCTTGGCCTTGGCCTCGTAGGCCGCGGCCTTCTCCTGCACCGACGTGCCGGCTCGCTTGTAAAGGGAGGCGATGGTGGACCGGATGAAGCTGCTGTCGAGGTGCTCCGCCGCCAGGCCGGCCAGCGTCGCATCAATCCGGTCCTGAAGCGTGCTCACGAAGGCCGCGTCGCCATAGGTGAAGTGGTCGTTGAAGTAGATCTTCGCCAGGAGTTGCACGAGGCGCGCGGCGTACGGCTCGGGCTGCGAGGTATCGCGCTCGGCGATCGTGATCTCGATGGCCTGAGCCAGGTGCTCCATGCAGGCGTCAATCTTGTGCTCGAGCAGGTACAGGTGCGCCACCTCGGCGTGGTAGGCCACATTGTTCGGGTCCTTCTTCAGCTCGGCCTCATAGTAGCCCACCTCGCGGTGCCCGAGCGTGGCCTCGACCGTGGCCGTGTCGCGGGGCGGCACGGTGACCTCCTGGTGCCAGTCGGCGAAGTTGGTCTTGCTCAGGCGCAGGCTGTAGGTCTGCGGCTCGAGGTCCTCGAGCCGGAGCGGGGTGTTGCCGCGGTACTCGCCGTCGAGGTGCACCGAGGCGCCTTCGGGCCTGGAGCGTACCACCAGGATGCCGCGTTCGGCGACCCGCAGGACGGCGTGGACCGGTCCGGCGCCGCGCGAGCCGACCTTGAGGGCCGTGCGGTAGACCTCGTAGCCGGCCTTCTGGATGCGCAGCACGTGTTCTCCCGTGGGCACTTCGAGGTTCTGAAGGGGGGTGGGGCCGCGGAACTCGTCGTTGATGAACACGCTGGCGCCGCTGGGCTCCGAGGTGATCTCCAGCGAGGCCCGCCCGGGCACCAGGCCGAACAGGCTGAACCCGCCCTCCTTCTTCGAGGTGTCCCAGCTCACGCCCTTGCCTTGGGGCACCGCCGCGCTTCGGCCGGGGCCGAAGAAGAACAGTGCGCCGAAGGCGACCCCGGCCGCCAGGGCTGCCAGGGCCAGGACGGCCATCGCGGCGCGCAGCGCCCGGCGCCGCAGCGGCAGGGCGCCGGCGGCCACCACCGTGCGGCGCGTGGGCTGCACCAGCACCTGCACCGTCGTGGTGCCGATCTGCACCAGCGAGCCATCGGGGAGCCGGGCCTTGTCCACCTGCTTGCCGTTGACGTACGTGCCGTTCTTGGTGTGGAGGTCCTCGACGAAGATCCCGTCGGGCCGGCACGTGATGGCGCAGTGGAGGCGCGAGGCCCAACTGTCCAGGATGCGGAAGTCGCTGCCGTCGCCGCGGCCGAGCAGCACGCGGCGCCCCTCGCGCAACTCCATCGAGGCGCCCGCCTGCGGCCCGTCCAGGATGCGCAGTTGCACCGCCATGGCTGGTCCCGTCGCAGCAGGTCCCCCCGTCGCGCCCGCGAGCCCGGCGGCCCCAGGCTACGGCTCGAGGCCCTGCGGCACGTAGTCGGGGTCGTCGGTCAGCAGGATGACGTCGAAGCGAGGCCCGTCCTCGCGGTTCAGGATCTCCAGCGTGTGCTCACCGGCGGCCAGGAAGAACCGGTGTGGCTGGCCTCCTTCAACCACGGAACTCCAGGCCCAGCGGACCGGCTTGCTGTCCGAGCCGCCCACAATGAACCCCTCGGTGTGCGGACGCCCCACCTGGTCGAAGCGCACGAACAGCGTGTCGCCGCACGAGTCGTACCACTTGCGCCGGATCCAGAACGTGTAGTTGCCGGCGACGGCCACCTTGAACTTGTAGACGGCCCGGGCGAACTTGGGCGGAACGCCCAGGCTCGGGTCGGGGTCGGGCACGCCGGCCTTGTCGGGGATGAAGATGCACTTGCCGCCGGAGGCCTCGGGGTCCTCCACGATCCGCATGACCTTGCCGCCGACGCCCGGAAGGGCGTCGTCGGATTCGATCTGGACGGCGTCCTCGGCCTCGATGCGGATGCGCTGGAAGTTGTCGGCGAACTCCACGCCGCCTGCCTTGGGTGCGCCCGGCTTGGGGCTGGCCACGCGGCCCTTGGCGGCATCGGGCGATTCGTCCTGCGAGCACGATGCGCACAGAACGCTCAGGCCGGCCAGCGTCGCGCACAGAACCACTCGCCTCAGCCTCGACCTCATTCCTTGGCTCCTTTGGGCGCTTTCTTCCCTCAGGGCCAATATAGCAGCGGCCCGACGGGGAGTCAAGGCGGACGGGCCTGGCACCTACTGGCGTAGCTGCCCGCTGCCGTGAACGACGAACTTGTAGCTCGTGAGTTCCTCGAGGCCCATCGGCCCGCGGGCGTGCAGCTTGTCGGTCGAGATGCCGATCTCGGCCCCCAGGCCGAACTCGAAGCCGTCGGTGAACCGCGTCGAGGCGTTCACGTAGACGGCCGCCGAATCCACCCCCTGCACGAACTTGTCGGCCTCGCGCACGTCGGTCGTCACAATGGCGTCCGAGTGCGCCGACCCGTAGCGGGCGATGTGCTCCATCGCCGCCTCGGTCGAGTCCACCACGCGCACGGCCAGGATCAGGTCCAGGTATTCGGCATACCAGTCGTCCTCAGTGGCCGCCTTGAGGCCGGGCACGAGGGCGCGGGTGCGCTCGCAGCCGCGAAGTTCCACCTTCGCCTCGGCGAACCGGCGGCACACGGCCGGCAGAAAGCGCTGGGCGATTGCCCCGTGGACAAGCAGCGTCTCCATCGCGTTGCACGTGGCGGGCCGCTGGCACTTGGCGTTGAGGCAGATCTCCTCGGCCATCGCCAGGTCGGCCGAGGCGTCCACATACACGTGGCAAACGCCTTTGTAGTGCTTGATGACGGGAATGGTCGCCCCCTCGACCACGCGGCGGATCAGCCCTTCGCCCCCGCGGGGAATCACCACGTCCACCAGCCCATCGGCGGTGATCAGCGCGTCCACGGCGGCGCGGTCGGTGGTCTCGACGAGCGCCACCGCCTCGGCGGGCAGGCCGGCCGTCCCCAGGCCCTCCTGAAGCACGCGCCAGATGGCCACGTTGGAGGCCAACGCCTCCTTGCCGCCGCGCAGGATCACGCCGTTGCCGGCCTTGAGACACAGGCCGGCCGCATCGGCGGTGACGTTGGGCCGGCTCTCGTAGATGATCGCGATGACACCGAGCGGCACGCGCACCTTGGCGATGCGCAGGCCGTTGGGCCGCACGCTGCCGCCGATGATGGCCCCCACGGGGTCGGGCAGCGCAGCCACCTGGCGCAGGCCCTCGGCCATGGCGGCGATGCGCTTGTCGTTCAGGCGCAGGCGGTCGAGCAGTGCGGCCGAGAGGCCCGCCGCCTCGCCCGCTGCCAGGTCCTTGGCGTTTTCGGCCTTCAGCCAGGCGGCCTTGGCCTCCAGGCCGCCGGCCATCGCCCGCAGGGCTCTATCCTTGGCAGCGGACGATGCGACGGCCAGTTGCCGGGCGGCCGATTTCACGCGCGCGGCCAGCGCGCGAATGCTCTCGCGGGTGTCCATCGGGCGCGGCTCCTCGTCGGGACAGCGTGTGCGGTGGTTCAGTACTGATTATAGCCGCCGGCGGGCGAGTTGTCCAAGAAGGGAAGGAGGGTACGACAATGTGGACAACGTTGACATGGTGGACTGGGTGGACGATGCCTGAGAGGATGAGCTCTTGGGCGTCCACAGTGTCCACAATGTCCATCATGTCCACCCGGCCCGCAGGCAAGTCGCATCCCACCCCCTCGTCCCGGGTCAATTCCCCTGGCCGAGCACCTTGGCGAACTGCTGCTCGAAGAGCCGGGCGTAGAGGCCGTGGCGGGCGAGAAGCTCCTGGTGCCCCCCCTGCTCCACCACACGTCCCGCGTCCATTACGACGATCTTGTGCGAGCTGAGGATGGTGGAGAGGCGATGGGCGATGATGAGCGACGTGCGCCCCCGCAGCAACTGCGCCAGCGCGTCCTGGATGAGGGCCTCGGAGGCGGCGTCGAGGCTGCTCGTCGCCTCGTCGAGGATGAGGATGGGCGGGTTGGTGAGCAGCGTGCGAGCGATGGCGAGCCGCTGCTTCTCGCCGCCCGAGAGGCGGAAGCCGCGCTCGCCCACCACCGTGTGGTAGCCCTCGGGCAGGGCGGCGATGAAGTCATGAATGTTCGCCGCGCGGCACGCGGCCACGAGGTCGGCCTCCGTCGCCTCGGGCCGGGCGTAGAGCAGGTTCTCGCGCACGCTGGCGTGGAAGAGAAACGTCTCCTGGGTCACCATGCCCATGTGGCGCCGGAGGCTGTCCTGGGTGAGGTCGCGCAGGTCGTGGCCGTCCAGCGTGATGCGGCCTGCGGCGGGGTCGTAGAGGCGCAGCAGGAGATAGGTGAGGGTGGTCTTGCCCGAGCCGCTGGGCCCCACGAGGGCCACCTGCTGGCCCGGAGCGATCTCGAAGCTCACGTCGCGCAGGGCGAAGGGCTCGGGCGCCCGCGCCGCGGGCTCCGGGCCGTTCGCGGCCTCGCCGGCCGGGCTGGGCAGCGGAGGATACGTGAAGCTCACGCCCTCGAAGACGATGTGCCCCGACGTGCGGTCCAGGGACTTCGCCCCCGGCTTGTCACGAACGTCGGGCTCGATATCCAGGTAGTCGAAGATGCGGTCGAAGACGGCGACGGCGCCCTGGAGGTCCACGTAGACGGAGGCGAGCTGGACCACGGGCCGATAGAGGAGCGTGAGGAGCGCGGCGAAGGCGACAAGGAGGCCGGCAGTGAGTTCCTGCCGCATCACCTGGTAGCCGCCGAACCAGAAGACGAGCGCCGGCCCCATCGCACTGAAGACGCTGAGGATCATGAAGAGCCAGCGCCCGACCACGGTCTGGCGGATGTTGAGGTCGCGCACGCGGGCGCTCTGGTCGGCGAAGGCCCGGGCGTCGGGCTCGCGCTGGCCGAAGATGCGGGTGAGGATGGCGCCGCTCACGTGCAGCCGCTCCTGGATGAAGGCCAGAAGCGCCGCCTGGCTCTCCTGGGCCTCAGCCGACAGCCGCCGGCGGATGGAGCCGACGATCTTCGACGGCAGATAGAACGCCGGCACCACGAGCACGGCCACCACCGCCAGGCGCCAGCTCATCGAGAGCAGCGCGATGCACGTCGCCACCAGGGTGGCCACGTTGCCCGCAATCGCCACCAGGGTGCCCGTGGCCACGCCCTGCACGGCGTTGACGTCGTTGTTGATGCGTGCGACGATCTCGCCCGACCGCGTGGCCGTGTAGAAGCGCAGCGAGAGCTGCTGGAGGTGGCGGTAGAGCTCGTTGCGGAGGTCGAACAGGATGCCCTGCCCCGCCCGAGCCGTGAGCGATTGCTGGAGAACGCCGATCAGCCCGGTAATGACGGCGAGGCCCACCATCGCGCCCGCGAGGAGGCTGAGGAGCCCCACGTCGCGGCGGGGAATCGCGCGGTCGAGTATCTGGCTGACGCAGAAGGGCGGGAGCACGTTGAGGCCGGCCGTGACCGCGATGCACCCGAGCACTACGGCCCACAGGCCCCAGTAGCGGGCGAAGTAGCGCCCGATGCGGCGCAGCCGGGCGCGCGTCAGGCGCGGCGGCGGGCCCTCCACCCCGTCCTTCGTGAAGTGCTGCTGAAGCCCATACGTGCGAGTCAGCCCGCCCACGGTGCTCAGCGAGCTTCGCCAGCCGCCTTCCATCGTCCATCCTCTCTGCGTCGCCGAGGCAGTATAGTCTTGCCCGGCGGCCCCGTCAACCGCCTCGCTCTCCCGCCGCAGCATCGGCGGCGAGCGGGATGCCTCAGGGCTCGAACCGCCAGGCTCGCAGTTCGCCGGCCTCCCCGAGCAGCCGAAGAGCGGGGGCAGGGCTCGGCGTGCCACCGCGGGTGATGAGGACGATGGGCCGACGCAACTCCCTGTGGATCGCTGTCAGAACCTCGATCTCATTGCCCTCGGCGCGCATCCGCTGCATGAGGTCCCAGCGGCGCCGCCACAGGGCCCTGTCGCACCGAGCCGCGCGATGAAAGCCGAGGATGCCCGGCACGTAGAGGTCGCGCCAGGCGATGGGCGGGACCAGGGTGGCGCGCTCGTCGGCCCACACGACCACGGCGTCGAGCGGTGCCTCGCGGCGAATGCGCTCGAGCACGGCCACCTCGTCGGGCGTGGCGCGGGCCGGTTCAGGGGCGCGCGCATAGGCCACGAGGCCGAGCACCGTCGTTGGCACGCAACTCCATGCCAGCAGCCACAACAGCCGACGGCGGCGCGGGGCCAGCTCCCCCCCTGCCCTGCCCGCGACCCAGGCGGCCAGCATCACGGCGACGACGAAGCCGAGCTTGATCTCCACCTCGTCCACCACCCGCGTCAGGAGGAATACCGCAGCGAACCCGATGCCGACAAAGGCCACGAGTCGCTCGATCGGGCCGTGCGGCCTGAGGCGCCCCGCCAGTGCAGCAGCGACCCAGAGCGGCAACAGGCCGACGCCGAGGCCGAGAACGTGCGCCTCGTCGGGCGCGGCCACACGCAGGAGACTCTCGCGCGCCATCGGGCCGGCCGTGGTGACCCAGACATAGGGAGCCACGGCCAGACCCGCTGCCACCGCCATCGCCAGCGCGATGAGCGGGCGGCGGGCCTGCTCGGGCTCTCTCCGCCGGCGGCACGCGACGGCCAAGGCGGCCATTCCGGCACCAACCAGCGCGAGCAGCAGCGCGCCGACAAAGAGGTTCGCGTAGGCGGCCAGCGCCGCCGCCACGGCGAAGCCGGCCGCGTGGCGCCACCGGCCCCCCTCCAGCCACGCCACGAGGGCCGCCAAGGCGAGCATCCCGAATGCCATGTTCCAGGCGAACGACGTGGCGACAAGGGCCTTGGTCGCCAGGAAACCCAGCAGATCGCTGTAGCCCGCCACCACGGACCGCAGGTAGGCGTGCACGCCCTGATTCAACGCCGCTTCGAGCGAGGCTCCCGCCACAGCCGCACGTCCCAGCAGCGCGAGCCAGCCCCAGCCGTTCAGGGCGAACGTGGCCAGGAACACGGCCAGCACCGCCTGGCTCCCGCCGAGCCGGCCCCCGGCAAGATGCCGGGAGAGCCACACGACGCCGGCCAGGAGCGCCGCAAGCGATAGGGGGCCGGACCAGACCATCACGGCCAGCGGGTCCAGACCCAGCAAGGCGGCAACACCCACCGCCGCTGCATTGTAGGCCCAGTGGTAGTGCAGCGGTTGGCCCGCGAGGTAGGGGTCGGGCGGCGGCAGGCCGTGACGCAGGATGGCCTGCGCGATGGCGGCATTGCTCAGCCCGTCGCCGCGCAGATGGAGGCGAGGGTTGACCGCCAGCGGCACCGCCATGGCAACGGCCACCGCCACAATGGCGAGCCAGACGGCGCCAGGTCGTGCAGAGCCGGGCATCGCGAGCGCCTCAGCGCGGGGAGCGTCGGGGCCGCGCGCCGATCCGCTCGGGGCGCGGGGTGGGGTAGTCAATGCGGGCGTGGTACATGGAGCACAGGACGCGGAACAGGCTCTGCTCGATGAGACGCACCTCGCTCAGGGTGAGGAGCGAATCCTCGAGCTGGCCGTCGAGCAGCTTGGCGGCGGTGATCCGCTTCACGAGGGCCTCGATGCGCGAGGGCACCGGCTCGCTCAGCGAGCGCGAGGCGGCCTCGACGACATCGGCGATCATCACGATGGCAGCCTCTTTGGTCGCCGGCTTCGGGCCCGGGTAACGGAAGAAACTCGCGTCCAGCACTGCCTTGTCGCCCGTCTGCTGGAGATAGCGGTCGTAGAAGAACTCGATGGCCGACGTGCCGTGGTGCTGCTCGATGATGTCCACCACGGGCCGCGGCAGCTTCGCCTCGGTGGCGAGTTCTACGCCATCCTTGACGTGGCTGGCGATGATGAGCGAACTCATGGACGGGCGGAGAGCGTCGTGCGGGTTCTCGCCGCCCATCTGGTTCTCGATGTAGTACTCGGGCTTGGTGACCTTGCCGATGTCATGGTAGTAGGCGCCCACGAGCGCGAGAAGGCTGTTGGCGCCGATGGCGTCGGCCGCGGCCTCGGCAAGGCGGGCCACCCGGCGCGAATGGTTGTCGGTGCTCGGTGCGAGCGTGACCAGGCTGCGCAGGAGCGGCTGGTCCTGATCGGTGAGCTCCAGGAGACGGATGTCGGTGACCACGTTGAGGGCCAGCTCGATGAGCGGGAGCAGGGTGGTCATGATCGCGCCCACACCGACCCCGTTGAGAAGACCCCAGAGCACCTCGATGGGCGGCGGCTGATCGAAGCGCAGGCGCCCGCGAAGCAGGTGCACGCTAAACAAGAGGCCGGCCTGGAGGAGTCCCACGATGAGCCCGACCTTGAGGAGCTTCAGGCGCGTGCGGATCGTGCGCGAGGCCAGCGCAGCGACCAGCGCGCCCGACATCAGCACCGCCACCACGGCGAGGGGCTCGGCGCCCGCCGCCCCGTTGCCCGTGCCCGCGCCCCCGTGCAGCGGCGAGATGTAGACGGCGAGGCCGACGAGCATGGCCAGGATGATGCCGGCCGACACGGCCTCGCGCTGGCCGTAAACGACGGCGAACAGGATGGTGAAAGCCGAGAGCGGGGTCAGGTACACCAGGCTGCGCGACGGCGCCGCCACCTGGGCGTCGAGCGCGAGAAGCCCCTTGGCCGCCGCCACACACGCAAGGCAGCAGGCGCCGAAGGCCAGCAACTGGCCCCGCGTGCTCACAAGGCGCTGCTGGAAGCGCGCGAGATACACGAGCCCCAGCGTCGTCAGGCCGCCCACGAGCACGAGCAGGCCCAGGAGGCGCTGGAGGAGGCCCGCCTCCGCGCGCCCGCGCAGGGCCTGCGCCACGGTGGCGTAGTCCAACGCGAACACCATGGAGGCTACGAAGGCCGCCCCGAGGAGCCACTCGGCCAGCGCCATCGCCGGGCGCAGGGCCTGCCGCAACCGGCCGCGGGGCCCAGCGCCCACGCGCTCGAGCAGCTTCCTGCGGCGGCGGGAGATCCTTCTGGCCACTCCCTGGCTCCTTGCGCCGGGGGTCAGCTTGGCGGGCCTCCGCGGCCACGCTCGGCAGCGTCGCGCTCGTAGGCTTCCACGATGTCCTGCACCAGGCGGTGCCGCACGATGTCGCCCTTGGTGAGCCGCACGAACGCGATGCCTTCGATGCCGGAGAGAATCCGCTGGGCGTGCACGAGCCCCGAGAGTTCGTTGGCCGGCAGGTCCACCTGGGTGACGTCGCCGGTGATGACCCCCTGCGACCGGGTGCCGAGGCGCGTGAGGAACATCATCATCTGGCCGACGGTGGTGTTCTGGGCCTCGTCCAGGATCACGAAGGCGTGGTTCAGCGTGCGCCCGCGCATGAAGGCCAGCGGCACCACCTCGATGACGTCGCGCTCCATGTACTTGCGCACCAGCCCGTAGTCGAGCATGTCGTGCAGGGCATCGTAGAGCGGGCGCAGGTACGGGTTCACCTTCTCCTCGAGGTCGCCGGGCAGGAAGCCCAGCTTCTCCCCGGCTTCCACGGCCGGGCGCGCGAGGATGAGTTTCTTGATCCGCCCGCTGCGCAAGGCGGTGAGAGCCATGGCCACGGCGAGATAGGTCTTGCCCGTGCCGGCGGGGCCGATGGCGAACACGATGTCGTGGTGGCGCAGGGCATCGAGATAGGCGGCCTGGCCCTGCGAGCGCGGGGTCACGTAGGCGCCGCCGCGGACGTCGAGGCGCACCTCGTCGCGGAAGCCGGGGTCGCGCGACACCGCATCCACGATGTCCTCGACCTCGAAGAGGCGCAGCCGCCGCCCCTCCTCGGCCCGGCGGCGCATGAGGTCGAAGGCCCGCGCCGCCGAGGCCACGCCGGCCTCGTCGCCCTCGATCACCACGGCGCCCTCGCGCGCGGCCACGCTGACCGCGAAGGCGTCGCGCAGCAGGCGCAGGTGGCCGTCGCACTCGCCGTAGAGGGTGCGGGCCACCTGGGGGTCCTCGATCTCGATCCGGTGCTTGGCCACGGCATTCTCCGGAGCCCGAGGGGCCTCAGGCCGCCAGGAGCCAGAGGGCCACCGGGCCGGCCATGAGAGGCGAATCCACCACGTCGAGCACGCCGCCGAAGGCCGAGAGCAGGTTGCCCGAGTCCTTGACGCCGGCCGAGCGCTTGATGGCGCTGGCGACCAGGTCGCCGAGCTGCGCCGCGGCGCCCACCACGCCGCCGAAGAGCGCCCAGAAGCCCAGGCGCCCCTCCAGGCCGAACACCAGGGCGGCCGCCACGGCGGCCAGCACGCTGGCGGCGAGCCCGCCCACGGCGCCCTCCACGGTCTTGTTCGGGCTGATGCGCGGCGCCAGCCGGTGCCGGCCCCAGTGCGAGCCGACGAAATAGGCCCCTGCGTCGCCCAGTTTCGCCACGGCGATGAGGGTGATCACGTACCCCATTCCCATGCCCCGGATGGGAAAGAGGTGGGCGCCGACAAACCACACGTAGACGAACCCGAACAGCGTGGCCGGCACGCCCGCCAGCCAGCGGCGCGGGTCGCGCGCCAGCAGTTGCGCGAGGGCCAGCGCCCAGAAGCTGGCGGCTGTGGCCAGCCCTACCGGCGCGTAGAAGCCGGCCAACTGGCCGGCCTGCTCACCGAGCGACACGAACGGCCACACGCCGCCCAGCCCGGCCGCGTAGTCCCAGGTGACGAAGACCACCAGCAGGATCACCGGCAGCACCCGCAACGGCTCGGCCTGCGCGCGTTCCGCCAGGGCATAGACCTCCAGCAGGGTGCAGACCATGACGGCGCCGATGAAAATGTGGAAGATCGGCCCGCCGGCCAGCACAGAATCGAGCCAGGCCAGCGCGAGAAAGCCCGCGCCCACGGCCGACCCCAGCGCCACCCGTTTGCGGACCATCGGCTATCGCTCCTCCCTGACGAGCCCGAAGGTGCGCCGCCGCGCGGCATAGGCGCTCAGAGCCTTGTGGAACTCCTCGACGCGGAACTCGGGCCAGCACACCGGGGTGACGTAGAACTCGGCGTACGAGACCTGCCAGAGCAGGAAGTTGCTCAGGCGCATCTCGCCGGCGGTGCGGATCAGCAGATCGGGGTCGGGCATGCCGGCGGTGTAGAGGTAGGAGCCGAACAGGGCTTCGTCAATCTGCGCCGGCCGGACCCTGCCGGCCGCGGCGTCGGCCGCCAGAGCGCGCGCCGCGTCGGCGATCTCCTCCCGCCCGCCATAGTTGAGGGCCAGGCACACGGTGAGCCCCGTGTTCGCGGCCGACAGCCGCTCGGTCTTCTCCAACTCGCGCCGAACGGGGCCCGGGATGCCGGCCCGCCGGCCGATGGCCACGAGGCGGATGCCGTGCTTCATGATCTGTCGGCGTTCCCCGACCAGGTAGCGGCGCAGCATGCGCATCAGCCCGTTCACCTCGGAGGCGGGACGGCCCCAGTTCTGGGACGAGAAGACGTAGAGGGTGATCTGGCGCAGCCCCAGGCGCACGGCTTCTTCGGTAACGACGCGCACGCTTTCGGCGCCGGCCTCGTGCCCCCGGACGCGCGGCAGCCCGCGCTGCTCGGCCCAACGCCCGTTGCCATCCATGATGACGGCCACGTGCTGGGGCAATCGCTGGGGGTCCGGCGCGCTCGCCGTGGTCCTTGCCATGCGTTCCTCGCTTGCCGCGGCCCGCCGGCCGGGCCGCTCAGCGGAACAGGCCGTCGCTCTCGACCAGAATGGTCTGGCGCCGCTCGTTGCCGACCGACACGACGCCCACCGGCACCCCCAGGACCTCCTCGATGCGGCGCAGGTAGGCGAGGGTGGCGGCGGGGAGTTCCTCGATGCTGGTGGCGCCCGTGATGTCGCTCTCCCAGCCGGGCAGCTCCTCGTACTGGGGCTCGCAGCTCGCCAACACGTCCAGGTCGCTCGGGAACGTCTCGTACACGGCACCGCCGTGCTTGTAGGCCGTGCAGATCTTCACGGTCGGCTGCTCGTCCAGCACGTCCAGCTTCGTGATCGCCAGGTAATCGGTGCCGTTGATTGCCAGGGCGTAGCGCAGGGCCACGGCGTCGAGCCAACCGCAGCGGCGGGGCCGCCCCGTGGTCGCGCCGAATTCGCCGCCTTTCTCGCGCAGGAGTTTCCCCAGCTCGTTGTGCAACTCGGTGGGGAACGGCCCGGCGCCTACGCGGGTCGTGTAGGCCTTCACGACGCCCAGCACGGCGCCCACCCGACGCGGGGGCACCCCCGTGCCGGCCGGCACCCCGCACGCCGAGGCGTTCGACGACGTGAGGAACGGGTAAGTGCCGAAATCAATGTCCAGCATCGAGCCCTGCGCGCCCTCGAAGAGCACCCTGCGCCCCTGGGCGAATGCCTCGTGCAGGCGCGTCACCGAGTCGCCCACGAACGGCCGCAGCCGCTCGC
Organism: Planctomycetota bacterium; assembly: GCA_035384565.1. Lineage (NCBI taxonomy): Bacteria > Pseudomonadati > Planctomycetota > Planctomycetota bacterium. The sequence goes on from DAOOIT010000034.1 coordinate 19,059, forward strand.
CGTAGCCTTCGTACTCCTCGTAGACGGCGTCCAGCGACAGCGGCTGGTAGCCGTAGACGGCCTGAAGCACGCGATTCACGAGCGGCAGATTCTCCTCGAGCCGCGCCCGGAGGGCTCGCGGCTTCACCAGCTCGATCATGCGGATCCCGGTGCGGCTCGCCTTGTCGGCGTAGCAGGGACCGATGCCGCGGAGCGTCGTGCCCAGCTTGCCGGCGCCCTTCGACTCTTCGATGGCCTTGTCGAGCAGTTTGTGATAGGGCATCACCACCTGGGCGCGGTCGCTGACCAGCAGGTTGTCGCCCACCCGGGCACCGTGGGACTCCACCAGCGCGATCTCCTCGAGGAGGCCCACGGGGTCCACTACCACGCCGTTGCCGATCACGCAAAGGCACTTCTCGTGGAGGATGCCGCTGGGCAGCAGGTGGAGCACGGTTTTCCGGCCGTTGACCACCACTGTATGGCCCGCATTGCTCCCTCCCGCGTAGCGCGCCACCACGTCGGCCTGGGCCGCCAGGTAGTCAATCAGCTTGCCCTTTCCCTCGTCACCCCACTGCATTCCGACCACGCAGAGCGAAGGCATGTCGTGTTCTTGCTCCCATTCAAGGCGCACCGAGGCCACGGGATCCGACAACCGCCACATCGTACCAGAAACCCACCCCTATTGCAACCGGGCGTGCCGACGGCGCCGTGAGCGGAGAGGCGTAGTGAGCCGCACGCACTTGGCCTTGACCGGGTGCGTGTGGTCGCGTGGCTGCCGCAGCCGTTCTCGGCTGCCAGCGCGGCGTGGGTATCTGAAGGCGGACCTGAAGGGCTGCCTTCAGGTCTGACGGACCCGCTCGCCTCACCTCTTGCACGGTCCCCACGGCGATGCATACCCATCGGCATTCAGTCCACCACGCGGAGGCGAGCCAATCGTCGTAAGGAGACGGGCCATGCGGGGCAGACTGGCCGTGCGCAGTGGGCATGTCGGCGGCGGCGGCGCGGCATGGGCGGCCAACCTGGCCGCCTGTGCGCTTCTGCTCCTCCTCGCGGCGCACAGCTCGGCCCCCTCCCCCTCCCCACCCGCCATGGAGCCAGACCTCGACATCGATTCGGATAACAGCAACCCTGGCTTCTCGTACCCCGACCGCAGCGCCTACGAGGATGAGATCGAGGACGTCGCGGGCAACCTGGCTTTCCCTGGCAAGTTTGTGATGGTGAACGACGGCGACGATGATGGCGACGGCATTCCCGACTTCGCCGATGGCTTCAACTGGGATGAGCAGTACGGCAATGACGATGATGCGGACATGGGCCTCCAGGGATACGAGCAGCTCATCCTGGAATTGCCCGAGGGGCTGGACCTCTCGAAGGCTCTCATCTACCTCTCCTATGCAGCCTCGTACCCGGGCAGCGCATCCTCGTGGGGCGTCTCCCAAGGCTGGGACCCGCCCACCTACTACCCCGCCTGGGGAGCCCTGCGCCTGTGGTCGTGCCTCGGCCCCTCGCGGGACCCCAGGAGCTGCAAGGATGGCGGCCACTTCGTGCCGCCCGACGTCTATGAGCCCTGGCAACTGGGCATCAGCCCCTGGTGGCGTGAGGTCACGCTCGCCGTCGAGGCCGTCGTGCCCAGCACCCAACTGGCCGACACCCAGATCGCCGTCTACGTGGACCCCGATGGTTGGTACGGTCCCCAAGGCTTCCTCTACACCGACGCGGTCCGCGTGACCTGCGCCCGCATTGACCTCGACGTAGACTCTGACAACACCAACGGTTACGGCCTCCCTTCGCGCTCCGATTACGAGGACCAGATCGAGGATGCCGCACACCGGCCCGAGTTGCCCGGGAAGCTCATCGCGGTGAACGATAACGACGACGACGGCGATGGCATTCCCGACTTTGCCGATGGCTTCAATGCCGACGGCAGCCAGGGCAATGCCGATGACGCGACGCCCGGCGAGCGGTTCATCCCCCTGATCCTCGAGGTGCCACATCCCCTGTGGAGCATTCCCGGCATGCAGCAGGATGCCAGGCTCACGTTCACCTACGACGCCTCGGACCCCGCCCAGGTGACGCTCGACCCCACCACGGGCGTCTATGCCCCTGCCCCGGGCACGCTGCGGCTCTGGCGCAAGGAGGGCGCCCTGCCGCGCTCGAAGGCCAGCGCGGCCGCCGCGACATCCCCGGGCGACTTCGTGCCCAGCGGTGTCCCGATTCCCCTGGCCGCCCTGGGCCTCGGCCCAAGTGCCACAACTGTGACCCTCTATGTCGAGTGCGTGCGAAACACCAGCGGTCCGCCCCCCGCGCGCATCCTCGCCTCGCTGCGGGTTCCAGGCCCGGCCGGCCTGTTGCCCCCCATCTGCTCCGACGCTGTGCGTCTGAGGCCCTTCGGCGTGGACCTGGACGTGGACAGCGATAACGCCTCCCAGTTCGCCGGCCCCGACCACAGTGCGGTCGAGGAGGCCATCGAAGATGTGACCGGCGACGATGCCCGGCCCGGCAAGGTGGTGCTCGTGGGCAACGGCGACTCTGACCGCGATGGCCTCCCTGACTACGCCGACGGCTTCGACTGGCTCGAGGGCAACGACCTCGACGACTTCTCCCAAGGCTCGCACTTCGTGCCCCTGGTGCTTCAACTGCCCGGTGGCTTGGCCCTCGACCGTGCCGAGGTGGAGTTCACCTACTCGGCGTCGGATCCGGCCGGCGTGGCGCCCACCTTGGACGAGCCCTACTACCTTCCCCCAGGCCACCTGCGCATGTGGAAGAAGGATGGCAGCCTCGCCCGTGACAAGCGCGGCGTGGCCGAAGGCGGCGATTTCGTCGCGCCCGGCGTCCGCTACAGCCCCGCCCAACTGGGGGCGGACTGGTATTGCTCGGCGCCAACCCTCTACGTAGAGGCCGTGCGCGAGAGCGCGACGACCGCCGACCTGCCGATCACGGTGACCTTCTACCCCCTGGGCAGCCAGGAGCCGAACGCGCCCGCGTGCTCGGACACCGTGCGGATCACGGCGACGCGCATCCAGGTCGTCCTGCTGGCCTCCGAAACCGGCGAGGCGGTGGAGACCCAGGCTCTCTCGGCCACCCGTTTCCCCCAACAGGGTGCCGCCGAGGATGGCTGGGATGCCGCCCCGGGCGCCGTAGCCGCTTATCGTATAAAGGTTTACGACCCGCGCCAGGGGATCACGCGCGTCCGCCTGGACGGACAGGACATCGCCCTGGAGCCCGAGGGCGGGACCTATGCGACGCCGCCGTTCCTGGGCATACTGCCAGGCGATCAGGCGCCCCTGGATGCCGACGAGCCGTTCCTCATTCAACTTGACGAAATCACGGAACGGGAGTATAACGCCCATGTGCTCCCGGGCGATGCCGCCGCGGACCCGGCGCCGTGGAATGTCACGGCCACCGGCGGTGTGCAGGTGTCGGTGGCCGACGGCGTGCTCGAGGTAGACACAACGGGTGGCGGGGCAACGTACTGCGTCGAGCTGCCCGATGCGCAGCAACAGTGGCCGGCTGCCGCACTCACCGTCGTCAATCTCCGCTTCCAGCTTGTGGCCCATGACCCTGCGGCGCTGGACGGTGCGTTCGCGGTCCGCGTGGGCGACGGCGTCAACCAGTGGCTCATCGGCGTGCGGCCCGACCGGCTGGTGCATTTCGCCAACGGCGTCCGCGGCGAGATTGCGTTTCCCCCAGCCATCGGCCAGGACGGCAGCCTGCTCGACGGGCAGTTCCACACGCTTCGCATCGCCTGCGCGGCCGGTTGCGGCACAGCAGAGGTATCGGTAGACCGCGACCTGCACGCGATCGCGTTCGCGCTCGAGGGCACGGGCACTCCGGCGCACGGGCTTCGGTGGGGCGACCTTGGCGAGGGGATCGGAGGGTGTGTCGCCTACGACTGGCTCCACTGGTGGCATGGGACCCCTGGCGACATCCTCTACCAGACCTCGCCCAGCCAGATGGTGGCCGGGCGCCAGGTGGTGCGCCTGGCGCAGGTCGAACCGAGCGTCTCGTACAACCCGAGCGCGCCGCCGCGCCTGCGGGTGAACACTGTTGCGCCGACGGACCTCGATAAGGAGTTAGAGGAGGCTCTCAACAAGGTGATTGACGCGATGGTGCACGACGGCTGGACTCCCACGAATGAGGCCGACCCCGGTGAGTTTGGCAAGGCGGTACACGCCCTGTTAACCAGTGAACTTCAGCACCGGACTCGGTGGTTGATGGACGCGTACGTGGAGAGAGGGACCCGCAGGCTTCTCAGCGTGGGGGCTCCGCCGGCGGGGGTCCCACGTGAAGCCTACGTGCAGGTGGACGCCATCGGTCTACAGAGGGGCTACAGGCCCAAGGTGGGAACGTTGCTCACGGTCGAGAGGATTCACGTCTACGAGATCAAGACCTCGGTCTCGGGCGCCCTGGACCCCGAGCAGCTCGCACGTCTTCGGGCCGTGAACGGCAACCAGAAGGTCCGGTTGGCGCGCTCGGGCAAGGTGTACGACCACGCGGAGGGCGGATTCCGGACACTGGCGCGCGTTCGGAACCTCACCATGGCCCTCGAACTCCTCGGCCTGGGGAGCACGGCTTGGAGAGTCATCCACCTGGATGAGTATGAGAGCGACTGGACGGAGCTCGACAGTGCGCTCCGTGCTCTAGCTGCGGAGCCGAACGCCACCCGCAGGAGCCTGCTGCGCGAGGCCGCACGCCAGGCCCTGCTGCGTTACCTGAACCACTTCACCAGTGACCTTATGGGACCCGGCATTCTGGCCCTGGCCACACAGAAGTGGCTCGAAGCCCACTGGGAGATCAACGATGACTGAGCACTCGGCGCGAAGGGCACTCGCGATGCTCGCCTTCGGAATCTTCCTGCCGCCGCGGTACGCACAGGGCGAGCGCGAGCCCTTCTGGACCCCGGAGCGAGATGCAGGGGTGTGGTACCGGCGCCTCGATGGGGACGAGATGTTCATCCCGGATGTCCATATGGGGGTCCCCTGGTTCTCGGTCGGGGACACTCCGCCGTTGTTCTACTTCTGGGAGCGTGGCGTCCGCCTGGTCTTCGAGCGGGAGGGGCCTCGGGTGTTCGTAAGCTGCGACGGGGCGCCGCCCGCTCTGGCGGGGGTCGTCTTCAATGCCCCCGGCGGGTCCCAGGCTCTCCGCGAGGCGCTCGAACGAGGGGCCAGCGGGTTCATCCTCTGGGTCCCGGGAAACGCGATTGGGGAACTGCCGGACCTGCCGCCCGAGGCCCGTATCGCGATCAGCGTCCGGGACGAGAGTGATCGCCAACTCGAGGCGCTGGGCCGGCTGCGCCATGCCCACGCTCTCCGGGTGCGGATCGGGAGTCGCCCCTGCGACCTGCGCCCCCTGGTGCCCCTGACGCGCCTCGTGTCGCTCGATCTCTCGGGCTGCGTGGAACTCGCCGACCTGGGGCCTCTGCGTGCCATGCCCGAGCTCAGGTCGCTCAGCCTCTGGGGCTGCAAGAAGGTCACCGACCTCACGCCCCTGGCCGGCCTGCGGCGCATGGAACGCCTCCTCCTCACAGGCTGCACGGCCGTCAGCGACCTCGCGCCGTTGGCCGGGATGGAGGATCTTGTGTTTCTCCGGCTCAGCTATTGCGGCAGGATCACCGATCTTCGGCCGCTGGCCAAGCTGACGAAGCTGCGCGCGCTCTACCTGGACCAATGCACCGAGGTCGCAGACCTCACCCCGTTGAGCGACCTGACCCACCTCGTTTTCCTGCAACTGCAGGCCTGCCGACGGGTGACCGACCTCTCTCCACTGGGCCGAATGGCCCGGCTGAAGTACCTCGGCCTGTACGGCTGCGAAGGCTTGCGCGACATCGCGCCGCTGGCAAGCCTGAGGGCGCTTGAGAGCCTCACGCTCAATGGCTGCGAGGCGATCAAGGATCTGGGACATCTCGCGCACCTGCCGCGCCTCAGGCGGATCGACCTCGTCCGCTGCGACGGGATCAAAGACCTCTCGCCCCTTCGCGCCGCCGCGCAGCGGGGGGCCGACATTTTCGTGGACCCTGCTCTCGAAGCCCAGCTCAAGAGGCTGCGGCAGCCGTGACGGCACCGCGCCCTACGGCGCAATCGCGCGGCGGCAGAGCTTTGGCATGCCGATCCTTCGCGCTGTCCGGCCGATGCGACTAGGAAGATTGGGCTCGACACCTATGGGATGCCGCTGTGGCCATCCAGAGGATGGCCTTTCCACGCCGCCCTGATGCGGGGATACGGATCCAGTGCAGCCCTCGCTGACCAGACCGCCATGGACTGGAGGGCAGGAGTTCTGAGGTGTTCACGGCTCTCTGTGTGTACTCGGTGAACGGTGTCGGATGGGTGCCGGATGAGAGGCTTCTCGCAAAGACGCTGGAGCACTTCGGCACGACCGAGGTGATGGTATGGGGCTTCGACCGCCCGCTCCGATGGGACGATGAGGGGGAGCCCACGCCTGTCACTGCGTGTTCTCGAGCGACCATTGAGGAGGCCATTCGCAGGTCACGTGCGCCGCAGTACTGCACCGCAATACTGTTCCTCACCTGCCACGAGTGGAGCCGACGCATACGTGGCCAGTTGCAGGATGCGCCGGGCGTGCAAACCTACGAGCACTTCGCCCCATACTGCGTGTCGGTCGTCCTGGGCCCCCAAGCCATCGCCACACCCGACCAGAAGAGTACGGCAATCGAATACTCGTTTGCCATCCGCCTGGGTGGCGAGGGCATGCCCAGGGACCTGATTGCCTACAAGCGCGTGGCCCTCGCCAACGAGTGCGTCGGGGCGCTCATCGCGTTCCTTCGCGAGGCCACGGGCATGGAGTGGGACATCGCGTTCGACTGCTCCTACTCAGAGGGCCGCCACAGGATGCTGTCCACGGAGTCGTTCCCCCCAACAGCACTGCCTCGTCGCGGGCGACGGTTGGCGGGGAAGTTCCGATAGAGAGAGGCAGGAGGCTGGAGGCAGCCGTGGGTCTCATCCTGATTGTTCGTTCCGGCGCCTGCTGCGCGATGCTGCACGCCAGGCCCTGCTGCTTTACCTGAACCACTTCGCTTACAGCGAGCGCCGTCTCACGTGTGCTCGCTTTCGTGAGAGGCTCCTCGACTTCGCTCGGCTCGGGGGCGCATCGGGTGGGGCGCGTGGCCGCGATCAGGTCGCGGCCCTCACCTTCTCGCTGCCCAGCAGCTTCTCCAGCGCATTATCCTTCGGATACGCGTGGCCGCGGTGCTGGCAGAAGCCCTCGGCGTATGCAAAGCCGGCCTCCGTGCCCCGTTCTGCGCCCCAGTGCTCCATCGAGCCGATGTAGTGGTCGAGCCCGTGCTGGCGCAGGAGCCACTCGCGCTGGCTGCGATGACAGGCGAGCATGGCACGCTTGACGTCCATCTCGGTCGTCACGTCCACGTAGAAGTGTACGGGCTGGGGGCGGCCAAGGTAGTCTATGCCTTCCATCGCGTCCCAATAGTAGAGGTAGGGGATGCCGTGGGTGTGGGGCAGGTTGCCGTAGCCGCCGTAGTTGGGGATGGGCGCGCCGAAGCAGGCGTCGCGGACCAGGCGGCTGGTGACCTCGTGGTCCGCCATGTAGTCCTCGTGGGGGTGCGTGAACACGATGAAGGGGTCCACCTCGCGGATGGCGTTGGTGACCTTGCGGCGGGTTTCCATGTCAAAGCAGATGGCGAGGTCGCCACAGCCGAGGCCGATGTAGCGCCCCTGGAGGAGCGCGGCGCTCTCGGCGGCCTCGGCGGCGCGGATCCGGGCGATCTCTATGGAGGAGTGCTCGGTGGAGCCGCAGTCGCCGTTGGCCACAGTGACGATGGCGATCTCGTAGCCCTTCTTGCGCAGCAGCGAGAGGGTGCCGGCGGCCTTGAACTCCACGTCGTCGGGGTGGGCGCCGATGGCCAGGATGCGTCCGTTGTCTTTCATCGTGCGGCTCCTTTGGGAATGGGGGCGGTCTGCGGGAGACGACGGTAGCAGACGGCGGGGGATGAGTCAATCGCCGTGTGGGGGGCCCGGCAGCGGGGACGCTGCCTGCGCGGGGTGTTCCCCGTGCGGCCGATAGGTCCTTCTCGTCCCTACGCTCCGCGTGGGGACGCCTCCCCGGCCGCTCCGCGGCCATCCGTTGCTCGCTCCCACGCCGAGCGGGATTCGTCGGACACGTCGGACTCGTCGGACACGTCCGACAACTCCGACCTTGTCGGCCGGGCCGCTTACTTGGCTGCTTGCCCCAACCTTTCGCGATACGCGGGTTCCAGGCCAGCCTTGTCCATGACCTCTTTCGCGCCTTCGCTGAGCTTGGCTTGGTCGTCGAAGGTCCAGGCGCCGGCGAGGGCCTTGTCGTCCTTGACGCCGGGAGTGTCGAAGTGGGCCTTCAGTTCGTCGGCAGCCAAGGCGCGGGCGTAGACGCGCACCTCGTCTATCGCGCCCTTGAAGTAGTTGTAAGCGTCCTGCCGCCGGCCTATGGCGAGGGCGGCGTGGCCGGGCTTGCGCTTCTTGTTGATGGCCGCCGCCGCGACCTGTTTGCCATCGAGGTAGACCTTCAGGTCGGCGCCGTCGTAGGTGAAGGCGGCGTGGTGCCAGGCGCCGAGCTTGAGGGCGCCTTCGCCGCTCATGGCCATGAGGTGGTTCTGCCGCCCGCCGCCGATGTTGAGGTAGGCGCCCACGCGGTCCCTCTCGACGATCAGGGCGTAGTGCCCCTCCTCCCACTCGTTGCGGTTCTTGTTGACGATCCAGCGGCGGGGGTCGTTGCCGCCGGGATACTCGTCGAGCTTGACCCACGCCTCGACCGTGAGCTGCTCGGGGTCGAGTTCGGGCTTGTGCGGCGCCTCGACGAAGGAACTGGAGCCGTCGCAGCCGAGGGCCAGGCCCACCTTGCCGGGCACGGGGGCCGCGATGTCGCCCTCCACGTTATCCTTCCAGGTGTGCCAGTCGCGAGCGCACTGGTTGAAGCGGACGGGCTCGGCGCTGGTGCGGTAGATGACGTTGCGCTCGAAGTGGAAGCCCTTCGAGCCCTCGTCAATGAACATGCCGTTGTTGGGCGCGGCCTGGCACAGGGGGCTGCGGTGGACGTCGTGGAGGTGGTTGAAGCGGATCTGCGTGCCGGGCTGGAGACCCAGGGTGTAGATGCAGCCGCCGTCGCCCAGGCGGTTCATGACGTTGTGAACGTGGTTCCACTCGATGGTGTTCTCCCGCGCCGGCGTGGGCTGGGGGTTCCACTGCCAGCCGAGCGAGATGCCGGTGTAGGGCGTGTCGTGGACGAGGTTGTGGGCGATGACGGCCCGCTGGGCGAAACCGACCCAGATGCCCACGGCGCCCGCGTAGTCGAGGCCGATGCCGTGCACATGGTTGTTGGCGACGCGGCAGTCGCGCGGCACGTCGGCCTCGGCCTTCGGGCCGCCGAGGATGATACCGTTGCCGCTGACGTCGTGGATGTGGTTACCCTCGACCGTGCACTTCGAGCAGCGGGTGACGAATTCGATGCCGCAGCCGCCCACGTGGGCGATGGCGCCGTCGGTGACGCTGCACGCCTCGGCGTGGTCGAAGCGCAGGGCGGCAGGGATGCGGGCCCACTCCGCCTTGTCCCAGCCCGTGCCGGCGGTGAAGTGACAGGCCTGGATGCCCAGATAGCCGCCGGGGGGAGGAGTCCAGTCGGCATAGGCGAACTCGATGCCTCTGAAGTGCAGGTTGCGGACGGGCCTTTCGGGGGTGCCCTTGACCTCCACGAGGCGTGTGAGCGCGGGCGCGATCACCTCGGCCTTCGTCAGGTCCTCGCCCGGCCGGGGCCAGTAGGTCAGCACACCCGTCTGGCGGTCGAGATACCATTCGCCGGGCTGGTCGAGGAATTCGGCGGCGTTCTCGAGGTAGAACCAGCGGCCGCCGCCCGCGGCGATGGCGTCGTGGGGCCGGGCGTGCGGGCCGAGCATCTGGGCCACGCCGGCCGCGGGGTCCGCCTTCTCGAAGCGCTTCCGCGTGATCTCCCAGTTGCCGTAGACCACCGCCTCGACGTCCGTGAGGTTCTTCCACTCCTTGAGCTGGCCGGCGCCGAAGGTGTAAGTGTGCGACTTGAGTTCCTTGGCCAGGCTCGCGCCCTTGAGCTGCCAGCAGGGCTGCGCGGCGTCGGCGTTGGGCGTGCGGGCGCGAATGGCCCGCCGGCCGTTCACCCAGAGCTGGTGGAAGTACCACTTGCCGTCCTTCACGCCAGCCACTTCGGCTGTCCACGTCTCGCCCTCGCCCTTCTTCCAGCCCGCGATGCGGCGGCAGCCGCTGACGATAACCCTCTCGCCCGGCACGGCGGCGTAGGTGATCGAGAACTGCTCCGTGCCGGAGTCCTCCGGCCCGAAGGCGAGCGTTTCGGGCAACTCGTAGGTTCCGCCTTTGAGGAGCACGGTGACGTGGGCCTTCAGCCCCTCGGCGACGAGCTTGCGGACGGCGTCGCGGGCCTTCGCCAGGTCGGAGCCAGGCGTCACCGTGAACTCGGCGCCGCGGGCATCGGCCCGACAGGCCAGCACGACAAGGAGAGCAAGCAGCATGAGCTTCATCGCGGTCTCCTCAGGACGCATCGTTTGTAGTGCGGCCTTCAGGCCGCACCCGCTGGGCACGGGCTGAGGCCAGCACTACGAACTGGGCCATTGGCTCGGGCGCCCTCACACGGGCAATCCGAGGAACTCCGAGAGTTGCCTTGCGTGCCCCTGCACCAGCTCCTCGCTGGGGGTGTAGAGCACAATGGTCTCTCTGCCCTCGCGGTCGGCGAGGGACAGGGCGTAGAGGGTGAAACGGTGCGTGCCCGTGTTGGGCCGTCGCGTGTCAATCGTCACACGGCGATACTCGGAGAGCGGCTTCCACGTGCTGCGCCAGGGGGCGAAGAGCTCCCACGACTGGGTGACGAGGTTGCGCGCCTTGTCCACCACAGTGCGGCGCCGCCCGAAGGCCAGGGCCGCGCCGGCGAGGGCGAGGAACGAGCCGTTGACAAGCATGACCAAGCCCGACGCGCCCAGCGGCTCGCCGCTGCCCAGGGGCACGGATAGGAAGAGCGCGCCGAGCGCGAGAAGCGGCGCGCCGACGAAGGTGAGGAACCCCCCGCCCCGCGTGTAGCAGAGGCGGTCCGAATCCACCGACACCACGGTCTTCACGGTTCGCCCTCACGCTCTGTCCGGCGGTCGTGCCACCCTGCATCATCATAGAGCGCACCGCCGGCCTTTTCAACCGCCAGGGGCGCTTCCCGCCGACACGCGGTTGCATTCCGCCGCCCCCGTGCATATACTCCCCGGTCGCTTCTCGCCCCTACGCCCTGCGTGGGGAGGCAGCTTCGACCGCTCCGCGGTCACAGGCACGGACGCAGAGCGTCCCAGTTGTCGCCCCCATGCGGAGCGTCGGGGCGACCCAGGAGTAAGAAGGAGGCCGTCATGCCACTGACGTTTGACTTCCCACTGGAACGTCTGAAGACCTATCAGGGCATCAACCCGCGCCCCGCCGACTTCGATGCCTACTGGGACCGGGCTCTGGCCGAGATGCACGCGCTCGACCCGCAGGTGACGCTCACGCCCGCCGAGTTCCAGGCGCCGTTCGCCGAGTGCTTCGACCTGCACTTCACCGGCGTGGGCGGCGCGCGGGTCTACGCCAAGCTGCTGCGCCCGAAGAGCGCGCCCAAGCCGCACCCCGCCGTGCTGCTGTTCCACGGCTACTCGGGCAACTCGGGCGACTGGTGGGACAAGCTGGGCTACGTGGCCCAGGGCTACACCGTGGCGGCCCTCGACGCCCGTGGCCAGGGCGGGCGGTCCGAGGACAAGGGCGGGGTGAGCGGCAACACGCTCCGCGGCCACATCATCCGCGGCCTCGACGACGCACTCCGCGGCCAGCCCGAGAAGCTGCTCTTCCGCCAGATCTACCTCGACTGCGCCCAACTCGCCCGCCTCGTGATGGCGATGCCCGACGTGGACCCGGCCCGCGTGGGCGCCACCGGCGGCAGCCAGGGCGGCGCGCTCACCGTGGCCTGCGTGGCCCTCGAGCCGCGCGTGCGCCGCGCCGCGCCCGTGTTCCCCTTCCTGAGCGACTACAAGCGCGTGTGGGAGATGGACCAGGCGAAGGACGCCTACGCCGAACTGCGCGAGTTCTTCCGCCTGTTCGACCCGCGCCACGAGCGCGAGGACCGCGTGTTCGAGACGCTGGGCTACGTGGACATCCAGCACCTCGCCCCGCGCATCCGCGCCGACGTGCTCTGGGCCATCGGCCTCATGGACACCATCTGCCCCCCCTCCAGCCAGTTCGCCGCCTACAACAAGATCACGTCGCCGAAGACGATGGCCATCTACCCCGACTTCGGCCACGAGGGGTTGCCGGGGATGGCCGACCGCATCTATCAGTTCATGCTGGGGCTGTAGCCCGGCAGGCTTCAGCGGCCCTGAGCATTCAGGTCTGGCGAGTCCCCCACGCCCTCGTCCGGCTGGGCGACCGCTGGGCTGCCGGCCCCCTGGAAGATGTCTATCTTCCGCCACGCCTCGCTCGCGAAGCGCCATAGCAGCACCAGCCCCACGAGCGCGATCTGGACCGCCGCGGCGCTCCAGGCGCCCACGTAGCCCAGGCCGGCCGGGAACGTGAGCGCATAACCGAGCGGAATGAGCACGCCCCAACCCGACGCGATGGTGATGAGGGCAGGCACGCGTGTGTCGCCCGCGCCCCGCAGCGCCCCTGTGACCACGATGCCCACGGCATCGAACGCCTGGAAAATGGCGGCGAGAACGAGCATCGTGCTGCCGGCCTCGACGATGGCCTCCTCGCGGCGGAAGAGGAGGAATATCTCGCGGCGGAAGACGAAGAACAGAACGCCCATCGCCGTCATGTAGGCCACGGCCACCCCGATGCCCAGATAGGCGCGGCGCTTGGCCCCGTGAATGTCGCGCCGCCCGATGTACTGCCCCACGAGCACCTGCACGCCCTTGTTGATCCCCACGGCGGGCATGAACGACAGGCTCATGATTGAGCCGGTCACGCTGTTGGCCGCCATCACGTGCTCGCCAAGTCGCCCGATGAGGAGATTGACGAAGATGGCCCAGCTCGCCACGTCCAGCATGAAGCTCAGGCCCGCGGCCGAGCCGACGTGCAGGAAGGCCCGCAGGCGCGCCCGGTCCAAGCGCCAGTGGTGCCGGCTCCGAAACTGCTCGTGCACGGGCGCCCACAGGAACGCGGCGAGCAGCAGGCCGGCCTGGAGGTAACTCGCCAGGGTGGTGGCCAGGGCCGCGCCGCGGATGCCCAGCTCGGGGCAGCCCAGCTTGCCGAAGATCAGCGCGTAGTCGGCCAGCACGTTGAAGCCGTTGGCCACCAGCGCGGCCCACATGGGCACGCCGGGCCGGCTGATCCCCTGGAAGAACGACGCCAGCGCCGCGTAGGCCCCCGTGGCGGCCGCATGGGCCAGCACGATGCGGAAGTACGAGCTCTCCAGCCGCTGAACCTCGGGCGCGTGCCCGAAGGCCGCGAAGAGCAGCGGCGCGCCCGCGATCAGCGGCAGCACCACGGCCTGGGCGAACAGCCCGAAGTAGATAGCCTGCCACGTATAGCGTGCGCACTCCTCGGGCTCGCCCCGGCCCATGCTCTGCGCCACGAACGTGCTGGCGCAATTGCCCGTGCCCATGATGAAGGCCAGGAACGCAAACACGGCCGAACCCGCGGGGCTCACCGCGGCCAGCTCGCGCGCCCCGTACTTCGAGAGCATCAGGGTGTCGATCAGCCCCATCACGGTATGCGAGGCCATGGCCACGATCACGGGCGCCGAGATGCCCATCACCTCGCACAGGTCGCGCCAGGCCGCCGTGATGCCGCGTTCGCGGAGGGGAGTTGCCGGGGGGTGCACCGTTTGTCCAAACGAGGGCCGTGGGCCACGAAGGGTCGAGTCGCCTGCTTTCCAGAAGCCTACCAGCAACCGCCGAGGCTGTCAATCGCCAATCGCGCTGGCAAGCCGGTTTGACTCGGCGGCGGGGGCGTGGTCTAATGTCGCCGTGGCTGAGGGCCGTGCAGGCGCTGGAGGAGCAGCAAGATGAAGCACGTGATCGTGGTGGACGATGAGCAGGACATGGTCACATCGGTCAGCGAGGCGCTCCGGGCCGAGGGGTACCGCGTCTCGGGCTTCACCTCGGCAGCCAGAGCCCAGGAGGTGATGGCCACAGACGCCCCCGACCTGATGACCATGGACCTGCATATGCCGAACGTCAACGGCATCGAGCTGCTGCGGGCCGTGCGCCGGCGCTTCCCCAAGCTGCCGATCATCGTCTGCTCCGGGCTCAGCGCCTATAAGAACGACCCCGACATCGTGCTGAACAACGTTGCCGCCTTTCTGGACAAGCCGGTGGACTTCGCGCAACTCGCTTCAACCGTGCGCAAGATCCTCGGGGCACCTGAGGCCTGATGGCTCTGCGGACGGCGGGCGATGGAACGACAAGACCCCACACAAGAGCTCTGGCGGCGGCTGGCGGCTGCTGACCCCGCAGAAGTGTCGCGCCGCGCCGCGGTCGCCTATCACGCCGAGCAGCGGGCCTACCTGGTGCCGCTCCTGAATGCCCAGCTCCGCGTGCTGCCCTCTGAGAAACGCGCCGAGGGCGCCCCATGGGCCGCCGCCTGGGAGCCGATGCTCCTGTGCGTGCAATACCTCCTCACGGCCCAGCAGGAGGAGCCGGCCGGAGAATGGGCGGACCCGAAGAGTCTGCCGTATGGCGACTTCTTCTTCCGCGGGCCGCACCCTGTTCCCACGGCGGGCATCGAGGAAGCCTTCGGCACCCGCCTGGAGGCCTTCCGCGCGGCCGCGGCGGCGCTGGGCGGCCGCCCGGTGGCCATGGGCGATGCGGCGTACGAGTTCCGCTTTCTCCCCCGCGTGCCGGCGGTCGTCATCTTGTGGGCCGCCGACGATGAGTTTCCGGCCAGGGCGAAGTTCCTGCTGGACAAGCGGGCGCACCGTCAACTGCCCCTCGATGCCCTGTGGGTGCTTTGCCGCGTGCTCGCCAAGCTGCTGATTGCGGCGGGAGAGGCTCATGCGTGAGCGGCGGACCTCGGCGGTGCTCGTGCGGTGGCTGGCAGCGCTTTGCTGCGCGTGCGGCGGAGTGTCGCAGGCCGGCGAGGCGCGCTTCCCTCCGCGCCTGCCCGGCGGCAGGGCCATCGCCACGTTCACCTCGCCCGAACTCCTCCGCGCCCCGCCGCTGATGACGCTGCTGGGCGACGTGCGGATCGCCAAGGCCCCGCCAACGGTGGACTTTGCTTACTTCCCCTGCCAGACCTACCGCGGCAACCCGTGGTCGTGCTGGGGCGACGGCCTGGCCGCCGACGGCAAGTACTACACGTCCCTCGGCGACTGCAACGCGAACTGTTACGTTTACGAGTACGACACGAGGGCCAGGGTGCTCCGGCAGATCGCTGACGTGCGCGCGGCGCTTGCCGTCCCCGCAGGCCATTACTCGCCCGGCAGGATCAGCAGTCGGCTCGACCTCGGCAACGACGGCTGGCTCTACTTCGCCACCTGCCGCGGCCCCGAAGGCCAGGCCGCCTACCAGGGCGACTGGATCCTCCGTTGCCATCCGCCCACGGGCAAGACCGAGGTCGTCGTCCATGCCCCAGTCCCAATGCACGCGATCCCTTGCAGCGTGCTTGATCCCAAGAGGCTCGTCTTCTATGGCGGCGCGGTGCCCTCCGACGGCAAGGGCGATGCCGCGAAGTTCTTCGCCTATGACCTCAAGGCGAAACGCCTGCTTTGCACCGCCGACAACGGCCCCACCCGCGCCCTCCTCCTCGCCGCGTCCACGGGACGCGTCTACTTCGTGCCCGGCACGCAGGGGCCGCTCCACTGCTACGACCCGGCCACAGGCAAGATCACGAGGCCAGGCGTCGAGATCGGGCTGCGTTCGGCCACCCAGGAGACGCCCGACGGTTGCCTCTACACAGTCGCCCAGGAGGGCGACGCCATGATCTGGCGCGTGAACCCCAAGGCCGGCCAGATCGAGGGACTCGGCTCCGCTGTCATCGCGGGGCAGAACTATGTGGCGTCGTTGGACGCCGACCCGAGCGGCCGCTACCTCTACTATGTGCCGGGGGCCAGTGGCGGCGCTGAGCGCGACGGCGCGCCCCTGGTGCAGTTCGACGTCCGCACCAAGGCCCACAAGGTCGTCGCCTTCCTCTACCCGTTCCTCAAGGACAAGCTCGGCTACATCCCGGTGGGCACGTTCAGCCTGGCGGTGGACCCCCAGGGCGACAAGGTGTACGTCACCTGGAACGGCAGCTTCGGCGCGATGAAGGGCCGGCAGCTCATCTGGGACGCCTGTGCTTTGACGGTCATCCACATTCCCGAGTCGGAGCGGCAACCGTGAACCGCCTGCTGTTTACCCTGTTTGCGGCTGCCCTCGCCGCCGCGGGCGAGGTGCCGAAGGAGTTGACCTTCCGCGCGCGGGTGACCGCGCTCACGCCCGACGTCCCGGTCCGCATCCAGTGGCGGTGGGGCGGCGAGGGACTCGGCGGCTCGGTGACACGCGGCGAGCTGACCGCGCTCACCTACGGCGCGCCCAAGGCCCCAACCCTCAAGCCCGGCGAAGAGCCGAAAGGGGGCGACGCCCAGCTCGACGAGGTGGGCGAGCCGATCGCCAAGGAGGCCGTGGTCGTCGAGGACAAGGCGTTCCGCTACCTCTACCTCAAACGGGGCGCCTGGTCGCCCAGCATCTCCGTCGCGTCCCTCAAGATCGGCGGCAAGGCGTTCGTCACCTTCATGCTCGAGGGGCTGAAGACCGACTCGCGGGCGCTCAAGGGCGCCGCAGTCGAGTTCGAGTTCAGCTACAGGGGCAAGGTCGTCAAGCGCCTCACCGAGACGGGGCCCGAAGGGGCCACGGTGGGCCTCGTGCTGCCCCTCTACCGGCTCGGCGGCGACGTGACGCCGGAGAGCAGGGAGTTCACCGACGAACTGTGCGGCCTGAGCGAGTACGCGCAGCGGCGGCTGGCGATGCTGGAGGCCCTGCCCTGGGCGAAGCGGCCCGTGCCGAAGCGCTTCGGCATCCTCACCGACCTCGGCGGCTACGGCGAGGGCGTGGGCTACGGCATCCGCCACACCAACCGCGCCATCGTCGAGGCCGAGCTTCGCGCCCTGCGGCAACTGGGCCTCACGGGCCTCCGCGGCGCCGCGCCATACATCTTCGAGGCCATTGATCGGCGCGAAGGCATCGCCGCCGACTTCGCCCGCATCCGCGAGCAGCACGGCGCGGGCTACCCCGTGCCGGCCGTGCGGCGGCCCGAACGGGGCGGCGCGCCCACCAACGTGCCCGAGGGCGCCGGCTGCCCCCATCATCCCGACGTGCCGAAGCGCGCCGCCGAGAGCTTCCAGCACGCGCTCGAGGCCGCCCTCAAGCCGCGCGTGGACGAGGTGTGGCCGCTGACCGTGGACGAGATCGGCAGCGTGTTCGACGCCGCGCCCGAGGGCAAGGGCCACCAATCCGTCTGCCCACGCTGCATCGAGGGCTTCCGCGAGTTCGTCAAGGGCCAGGGCTTGACCCTCGCCGATTTCGGCGCACGGGACTGGTCGGAGATTCGCCCGAATGCCTACGCCCCGCCCGCCGACTGGCCCGTGCAGTTGCCCAAGGAGCCGTGGCTGCCCGAGCGTGGCTGGGGCCTGCTCACGTATCTCTCGCGGCGGTTCAACTGCTATGCCTCGGCGCGCCTCTTCACCCCCTTCCGCGACGCCTGCGACAAGGCCAACGAGGCCAAGCGCAAGACGCTGGTGGCGGTTGATCCCAAAGTCGGCGGCGGGCCCCCGCGCCCCGACACGCGGGACGGGGACGTCCCGCCCACCGCTCCGGCCCAGCCTTGGGTCTACTCCTTCGCCCTCCGCGGCAACAACTTCCTGATGGGCGGCCACAGCCTCGACTTCTTCGACTTCTACCGCCACGCCGACAACGCCTTCGTCTATGAGACCTCGAACCGCGACCCGCGCGTGTGGCAGTGGGACAGCTACCTGTGCGACGTGGGCCGCGTGGTGAGCGAACGCATGGGCAAGCGGTTCGGCATCTACGTCAAGCCCCACCGCGGCGCGCCCATCCAGCGCGCCCTCGCCGCCCTCGCTCGCGGCGCGACCATGCTCTTCTGGTACACCTACGGCCCCGACTACTCGAAGGGCGACAGCTTCTCGCAGCGCCCCGACGACCTGGTGCTCGTGAGCAAGGCGGCGCGCCTCATCGCCGCGGCCGAGGACGTGCTCTACGGCGGCACCTGGGCCGTGCCCGCCGAGGTGGCCGTCGTCCGTCCCCTCTCCTCCGAATACTGGGGCAGCGCCGCCGACTGGGAGAACGGCAAGTGGGTCTACACCGCCCTCCAGCACGCCCACGTGCCCGTGGACCCGCTCGACGAGGAGATGCTGGCGACCGACGACCTGAGCCGCTACAAGGTCATCTACGTCAGCGGCAGCCATCTCAAGCGCTCGGCCTCCGCGAAGCTGGCCGACTGGGTGAAGGCCGGCGGCACGCTCGTCACCAGCGCCGGCGGCCTCGCCTTCGACGAGGCCAACCAGCCGCTCGAGATGCTACAGCCCGTTCTCGGGCTGAAGACCCGCAGAGCGGCCGAGCTCTGGTGCGAAGTGCGCCGCTACGGGGCGACGGGCCTGGGCACGTTCAGGGACATGAAGCTCGCCCCCGATGCGGCTGCGGTGAGCGGCAAGGGGGCGTTCGAGGCCGGGCTCAGGCCCGTCGTCGGCCGCGAGCCGCTCGAGCCGGGCGAAGGGACCGAGGTACTGGCGAAGTACGCCGACGGCGCGGTCGCGGCCACCCGCCGCGTCTTCGGCAAGGGACAGGCGCTCGTGGTCGGGCTCTTCACAGGGTTGGAGTACGCCGCCCGCGTGCACCGCGACGACTTCGACATGTCGCTCGATTTCGGCCCCGGCCTTCGCCAGGCCGTGGCGGAGCCGGCGCTCCAGGCCACAAAGCCAGTCGTCGCCGCCTCGCAGCCGCTTGTCGAGGGCATCCTCGTGCGCAACGGGACCACGGGCAAGGGCGCCGTGGTCCTGATGAACTGGGCCTACAAGGGCCGCGAACTCGTCCCCTGCGAAAACCTCACCATCACGATTCGCGGGGCGGGCGACGCCGCGGGCGTCACCGCCGCCTGGCTCAATCAGCCACTGCCCGCCACCAAGACGCCGGACGGCATCCGCGTCACCCTCCCGCGCCTTGAGGAGGGCGAGGTGCTGCTCCTGGACCCGCGCTGACCCCCGATCGGAGAGCATGCCCCCCGATTCCGGCGCCCGCGCCCTCACTGGTCGCCAGAGACCTGTGACCCCGGCGCACCGCCCCCCTCGCGGTCGGCTCTGCCGCCGCCGAGAGGCGAGCCAGCATGAAGCTCGGGCGATCCGAGCGGTTCGGGGGCCCTCCCGCCCATACTTGCTCATTCTCCCCTCCCTCGCAGGTGAACAAGTATGGCGCTTTGGCGATCCGGGCGGTTCTACGGCCTTGCCACCCATACTTGCTCAAGTTCCTCCCCCTCTGGGTTGAGCAAGTATGGCGCTTTGGCGATCCGGGCGGTTCTACGGCCTTGCCACCCATACTTGCTCAAGTTCCTCCCCCTCTGGGTTGAGCAAGTATGGCGCTTTGGCGATCCGAGCGGTTCTACGGCCTTTCCGCCCATACTTGCTCAATTTCCTCCCCTCTCGGTTGAGCAAGTATGGCGCCCGAATGATCCGGAGCCTTCCGCGGCCGTTCCCGCCCATCGCCTCCCCTTCGCCATCACATGGGTGATGCAGGCGAGCAACGGGCAGGCCCTGGATGCCTCCGTGCCGAGGGCGGCCAGGGACAGGGGCCACACTGCCGCTCGCCGCTCGCGGATTTGGCCTTGCATCCGGCCTCAGCCCACGCTATGATGCATTGTTGCGTGTTGCGCCCACAAGGGATAGGGGCGCCGGATGTCATGCATGAGGCGACCGAACCGGTGAAGCGGACGTGCCAACAGCCGTGGCGCGACAACTGAGCCTGACCGACAAGCGGTGGGTCTTCCGCGATTGCGACGAGCGACAGCGCGACCGCCTGGTCGAGGAGCTCGGCGTGTCGCCGCTCACCGCGCACCTGCTGGTGAACCGCGGCGTGCGGGAGCCCGAGGCGGCCAGGGGCTTCCTGGCGCCCGACCTGAACGGCCTGTACGACCCCGGGCTCCTGCCGGACATGGACCGGGCGGTGGCGCGCCTGCGCAAGGCCATCGGAGCCGGCGAACGCATCCTCGTCTATGGCGACTACGACGCCGATGGGGTAACCTCCATCTCGCTGCTCATCGAGTTCCTGCGGCTCTTCGGCATCGAGGTCCCGCACTACATTCCGCACCGCGTGGAGGAGGGCTACGGCCTGCACGCCGAGGCCGTGGAGGCGGCGGCGGCTCAGGGCGTGAAACTGATCGTCACGGTGGACTGCGGGACGAGTGGCGCGGCCGAGGTGGAGCTGGCGCGGAAGCTGGGAGTGGACGTCATCATCACCGACCATCACGAGCCGCCGCACACGGTGCCGCGGGCGTGCGCCGTGGTGAACCCCAAGCTCACGGGCAGCCTGTACCCCTTCCGCGACCTGTCGGGCGTGGGCGTGGCCTTCAAGCTCGCCTGGGCGCTGGCCCAGAGCTTCAGCCCCGGCAAGCGGGTGAGCGACGAGTTCCGCCGCTTCCTGCTCGACGCCATCGGGCTCGTGGCGATCGGCACCGTGGCCGACGTGGTGCCGCTCCTGGGCGAGAACCGCATCTTCGCAATCTACGGGCTGCACGCCCTCCGGCGCTCGGCCAGCCCCGGCATCGCCGCGCTCGTGCGACAGGCCTGCGTGGGCGACAAGCCGCTCACGCCGCGCGACATCTCCTTCGGCATCGGGCCCCGCCTCAACGCGGCCGGCCGCCTGGCCCAGGCCGGCCTGTGCGTGGAACTGCTCACCAGCAATTCGCCCGAGCGCGCCGCCGAGATCGCGCGCGAGCTGGACAGCAAGAACCGCGAGCGCCAGCGGATCCAGAACTCCATCCTCAGCGACGCGCGGCGGCGCCTCGAAGGCCACGGCCTGGAGGGGCGCAGGACCATCGTGCTGGCCGACGAGGGCTGGCACGCCGGCGTGGTCGGCATCGTGGCCGCCAAACTGGCCGAGGAGTTCTGCCGCCCCACCGTGCTCCTGTCGCTGGACGGCGACGTCGCGCGCGGCTCGGCCCGCTCGGTGCCGCACCTCAACCTCTTCGAGGCCGTGGGGGCTTGCGAAGAGGCTCTGCTGAGCTACGGCGGCCACAGCCAGGCCGCCGGCCTGAGGGTGCTGCGCGGAAACCTCGAGCGCTTCCGCGAGCTCTTCGAGGCCGAAGTGAGCCGCTGCCTCGATGGTTGGGTGCCCTGCGGCGTGCTGGAGATTGATGCCGAGGTGCTCTTGCCCGCCGTGACTCACGACCTCGTGCGCGACCTCGAGCGCCTGGCGCCCCACGGGGAGGGCAACGAGCCGCCGGTGCTCGCCTGCTCCGAGGTCAGGGTGGCCGGCCAGCCGCAGCTCATGGGCAGCCAGGCCAACCACATCAGCTTCTACGTCGAGCAGGGCGGCCACAGCCTGCGCGCCGTGGGCTTCCACATGGGGCACCTCTACCCCCTCCTCGCCACGGGCGACGTGGTGTGCGACATCGCCTTCACGCCGAAGATCAACGACTTCCGTGGGCTGAGCGAAGTGGAACTGGACCTCTGCGACCTGCGGCTCCGCGCGTGAGCTGCGCGCGAGAGTCAGCCCATCAGCTCCCGCAACCGCCTCCACGCCGCGGCCAGGCGGTGCAGGCAGGCGCGCTCACGCAGCGCCTCTTCGGCCTCCGCGCTGAGCTCCACCCGCTGGATCGCGACCCGCAACGGCGCGGCGCGCGGCTGCACCTCGCACGGGATGTGAAGCGAGGGGCGCACGGCCAGAGGCTCGGCTCCCGTCTCGATGTGGCAAGTGGCGTTCATCGTGGTGCTCTCCGGCTCTCTGTCCTCCATCTCTTTGGACGCACGGACGGGCCGCACGCTTCAGTCCTCTGAGCGAGCAATCTGCGTGCCGAAAGCCGCAAGCAGGGAAGCCCCACAGCCCGCTCGCCACAAGCGAAGAGCGGAGGCAGGCTTACGGCGAGCCCAGCGCCCCGGAGCGCCCGCGTGCCCGCGGGGCGGCAGGCGCCGCCGTGTCTGGAAAAGCGAACGGGAATCAGGCCGGTGTATCGGACGTGAACACTACAGTCCCATCGCCCTGCGAACCTCGGCCATCGTGCCCCTCGCGATGGCGCGGCAGTGCTCGGCCCCGCGGCGCAGGGCGTCCCACACCCGCTCGGGTTGCGCGAGCAGGGCCTGGGCTCGTTCGCGGATGGGATTGAGCACCGCCATCATGTGGCCGTACATCAACTTCTTGCACTCGATGCAGCCGATGGTGGCCCCGCGGCAGCCCGCCGCCACCCGCTCGATGTCCTCGGGCGGCGAAAAGTAGCCGTGCAGCGCGAAGATGTTGCACTTCGTCGGCTCGCCGGGGTCGGTGCGCCGCACGCGGGCAGGGTCGGTCACCGCCGTGCGCACCTTCTCCCAGATGCTCTGGGGGTCCTCGAGCAGGCCGATGGTGTTGCCGACCGACTTGCTCATCTTCTTCGTCGGGTCGTCGAGGCCCATCACCCGGGCGGCCGCGGTCAGCCGCGGCTGCGGCTCGGGGAAGATCTCCCCGAAGCGCGCGTTGAACCGCCGCGTGATCTCGCGCGAGAGCTCCAGGTGCTGCACCTGGTCCTCGCCCACCGGCACCACCTCGCCTTTGTAGAGCAGAATGTCGGCCGCCATCAGCACCGGGTAGTTCAGCAGCCCCGCGTTCACGCTGCCCTCGAACTGCGCCGACTTGTCCTTGAACTGCGTCATCCGGAACAACTCGCCGATGGGCGTCACCGTGTTCAGAATCCAGGCCAGTTCCGTGTGCTCGGGCACGTGGCTCTGCACGAACAGCGTGCAGCGCTCGGGGTCAATGCCGCACGCGATGTTCACCGCCGCGGCCTCCAGGATGCGGCCTTGCATCTCCGATGGCTCGTAGGGCACCGTGATCGCATGATAGTCCACCACGCAGTAGATGCACTCGAACTCGGGGATGAGGGCCACCCAGTTCCGGATCGCCCCCAGGTAATTCCCGATGTGTATGCCGCCGCTGGGCTGAATGCCGCTGAACAGCCGCCTGGCCAATGCCTTCTCCTTTGGCCCCGCCAACGTAGCGACAAGCACCCCGCTTGTCGAAGACCCGGGGAACACCGCAAGCAGGACGCTTGCGGCTACGCCTCGATTGGACAGGATGATAGCAGAGGCGGGGCAGAACTGTCAATTCTTGACTTGCCCGCCGCCAAATGCTACCATAGTCGGTGCCGATTTCTGACTGGTGGCATGCCTATGTCGAACGAAACGCAGTTCTCCTACGGACAGAGCGCTGTCGGCGTTCGCCGCCGCGACCCGGGCCGGTGAGCGCCCGGTGATCGCGGCTATCCCCGCTTCCACATTCCGCAATCCCAGATCCGCAATCCGCAATGGCTTTCTGCCCGGAGCGACCCGATGGAACTCAATCTACCTACCCGCTATGACCCCGCCGCCGTGGAGCAACGGTGGTATCGCTTCTGGGAGGAGCGCGGCTACTTCAACGCCGACCCCGACCCAGCCCGCAAGCCCTACACCATCGTCATCCCGCCGCCCAACGTCACGGGCGTGCTCCACCTGGGCCACGTGCTGAACAACACGTTCCAGGACATCCTGACCCGCTGGCGGCGGATGCAGGGCTACAACGCCCTCTGGCAGCCCGGCACCGACCACGCGGGCATCGCCACCCAGAGCGTGGTCGAGCGCCTGCTCGACACCGAGGGCACCAGCCGCCACGCCCTCGGCCGCGAGAAGTTCGTCGAGCGCGTCTGGCAGGTGAAGGCCAAGCACCTGGCGACGATCAACGAACAGCTCCGCCGCCTGGGCGCCTCGCTCGACTGGCGCCGCGAGCGCTTCACCATGGACGAGGGCCTCTCCCGCGCCGTGCTCGAGGTCTTCGTGCGCCTCTATAACAAGGGCCTCGTCTACCGCGACCGCTTCATGATCAACTGGTGCCCCTTCCACCGCACGGCGCTCTCGAACGACGAGGTAGACCACCGCACCCTTCAGGGCGGCCTGTGGTGGATCCGCTACCCGTTCAAGCGCGGCACCGGCGGGGTCACCGTGGCCACCACGCGGCCCGAGACCATGCTCGGCGACACCGCCGTCGCCGTCAACCCCCACGACCCCCGCTACCAGGGCCTCATCGGCAAGACCGTGGTCCTGCCCCTGATGAACCGCGAAATCCCTATCATCGCCGATGAGTACGTGGACAAGGAGTTCGGCACCGGCGCGCTCAAGATCACACCGGCCCACGACCCGAACGACTTCGCTATCGGCCGCCGCCACGGCCTAGCCGCGCCCTGCGTGATCGCGCCCGACGGCTCGATGAGCGCCGAGGCCGGCCCCTATGCGGGCCTCGACCGCTTCGAATGCCGCAAACGTGTGGTGGCCGACCTCCAGGCCCTCGGCCTGCTCGAGAAGCACGAACCCCACCAGCACGAGGTCGGCCACTGCTACCGCTGCGACAGCATCGTCGAGCCCTACATCTCGCTCCAGTGGTTCGTACGCATGAAGCCCCTCGCGGAGCGCGCCCGCAAGGTGGCCGAGGACAAGAGCGTGCGCTTCTGGCCCCCGCGCTGGGAGACCATGTACTACCACTGGATTGACACCGTGCCCGACTGGCCGATCAGCCGCCAACTCTGGTGGGGCCATCGAATCCCCGCCTGGTACTGCCAGGACTGCCCCGACCCGAAGCTTGACCCAGCGACCCGGCCGCCCGAGCCGCCCTACGGCGTGGGCGGCCGCCCCGTCGTCTCCGCCGCGCGGCCCGACAAGTGTCCCCAGTGCGGCGGCACGAACTTCCTCCAGGACGAGGACGTGCTCGACACCTGGTTCAGTTCGTGGCTCTGGCCCTTCTCGACCCTGGGCTGGCCCGACGACACGCCCGACCTCCGGTACTTCTACCCGACCAGCACCCTGGTGACCGGCCCCGACATCCTGGGCTTCTGGGTCGCCCGCATGATCATGGCCGGCCTCGAGTTCCTCGACGCCATCCCCTTCACCGACGTCTACCTCCACGGCATCGTGCGCGACGACCAGGGGCGCAAGATGTCCAAGAGCCTCGGCAACTCGCCCGACCCGCTCGACGTGATGAACGAGTTCGGCGCCGACGCGCTCCGCTTCTCGATCATCCTCATCACCGCCAGCGGGCAGGACGCCTATTACTCGCACGACAAGGTGGCCATCGGGCGCAACTTCGCCAACAAACTGTGGAACGCCTCGCGCCTCGTCCTCACCAACCTGGCCGAATCGTCCGACCTGTCCGACCTGTCCGACGGGTCCTACGCGTCCGACGACCTGTCCCTCGAGGACCGCTGGATCCTCAGCCGCCTGAGCCGCGTGACCGCCACGGTGACCGACGCCCTCGAGCGGTTCAACTTCAACGAGGCAGCAATGGCCCTCTACGAGTTCATCTGGCACGAGCTGTGCGACTGGTATCTCGAGGCCATCAAGCCACGCATCCGCAACGCCGCGCCCGAGGCCAGAGCCTCTCGCTTCGCCGCCCAGAGCGTCGTATCGCACGTGCTCGACGGCGCGCTGCGCCTGCTGCACCCCTTCGCGCCCTTCATCACCGAGGAGATCTGGCAGCACCTGGGCAAGCTGCTGCCCGCCCGCGGCACGCTGCCCGCCGAGCGCACGCCCGCCGCGCCCAGCGTGATGATCGCCCCCTGGCCCCAGCCCGACGGGCGCTGGCTCGACGCCGCGTGCGAGGCCACGTTCACCCAGGTCCAGGAGATCATCCGCGCCATCCGCGCCATCCGCAAGAAGATGCGCCTCGCCGACCGCTCGCCCCGCCTGCGCGCCGTAATCTCGCTCGCCGACGCCGCCCCGCTGCCCGGCCTGGAGGCCAACCGCGCCGTCGTGTGCGACCAGGCGGCCCTCGACGCCCTCGACATCGGCCTCGGCCTGCCCAAGCCGCCGCACGCGGCCGCCGCCGTGCTCGCCGGCATGGAGGTCTACGTGCCGCTCGAGGGCGTGATTGACTTCGACGCCGAGCGCAAGCGCCTGGGCGACCAGCTCGCCAAGACCCGGGGCTTTCTCGAAGGCTCCGAACGCAAGCTCGCCAACGCCAACTTCGTCGAGCGCGCGCCCCACGAGGTCGTGGCCAAGGAGCGCGAGCAGAACGCCCGCCTCCGCGAGGAGATCGCCCGCCTCGAGGCCAACCTGGCCGAACTCCTGTGACCTCTTGACAACCGCGCGGGGGCGTTGTACAAAAAGGGGAGTGGTTGGCTGAGAGGCGGACGTCTCTTGGGCACAAGGAGGTCGGCGATGCGGAACCTGTGGATACTCGCCGCGGCGTTGGCGCTCGCGGGCCGTGTGGCCGCGGGCGGGGAAGGCCAGTGGCGGCTGGGCCAGCCGTCCCAATATCAATACCAGTACGGCTACCCCTACGGCCAGCCGCCGGTCGAACTCTCGGTCGAGCAGCAGCGCAAACTCGGCCTCAGCGACGAGCAGATCCAGAAGATCGCCGAGTTGCGCCGCGATCTCGAGAAGGAACGGGCCAAGCTCGACGCCCAGCTCAAGGCCGCCAGCGAAGCCGCTGCCGCGGCCAACGCCGAAGTCTCCCGTCTCAGCCAGGAGGTCCGAGCCTTCTCCACCACGCGCCTCCAGAAGATCTACGACGCCGTCCTCACCCCCGAGCAGCGCAAGGCCCTCGACCAGCAGCGGTACCTCGAGCAGGCCAAGGCCTGGCTGCGCGGCTACCAGACCTGGCTCAAGCTCACCGAGGCGCAGGTCGAAGACATCTCGAACCTGCTCGTGCCCGTCTTCGAGAAGTACGCAAAGATGGACGATGAGGCGGCTGATGCCCGCGAACGGCTCGCCGAGCTGCGCCGCGCCGACAAGCTCGACATCGCGGCCATCGAGAAGGCCGAGAAAGAGGTCGAGGAACTCAGCAAGCGCAACGTCTATCAGCAGCGGCAAGAAGACCTGATGGACAGGATGCGCGCCGGCCTCTTGCCCGACCAGCTCGAGAAGATCGGCCAGATGCGCCGGCACTGAGCCGGCGGCACGGGACCAGCCCCGTCGCCCCCATCGTAGCCCTTAGGCCGCACCCAGGGCGGGTCCCGCTCGGAGTGAGGCTGGGTGAGATGCTTCCTCACCTTGGGGCCACGTTCCACTCGGCCTCGAACTCGTACCAGCGCCCTTCGTCCATCGCAGACCCCTTGCCGTCCAGCAGGGCAACAAAGAACTGCCGCCCGTGGACGAAGACACTGGGCTTCGCGCCCTCGGGCGTCTTGAGGCCGTTGAGGCTGAACAGCGGCTTGCCCTCCTTGAGGAACTCGATGCGGTCGGGAGCCGGGCCGCCGCTGGTCTGGCCGCGGCGGGCGCCGCCCTCCCCCACTACATCCTCCGTAACCTCCCGCGGGTTCGCAACCTGCGGGAGGTTAGAGAAGCGGAAGCGGTCGGCCTCGGGCAGTTGCACGATGGCCGCGAGGAAGGCGGACTTGTCCTTGAACGCCTTCTCGGAGCGGAAGGCCCATTTCTGCTTGAAGGCCGGCTTGTCGGTGAAGACGTATTCGGTGCGATACCAGAGCGGCGGACGCCGAAGCTCGAAGCGCCCGAAGCCGCGGAGCTGTCCCTCGAACGCCAGGTGCAGCCCGTCGTCGGCCTTCCAGATGCGGATGCCCGATTCCACGTCGTTGCTCGCCGCGATGCGCGGCGACTCGTGCGGCTTGAAGAACTCCTGGTCGCCATACAGATCGTGCTCCTTCGCCACCACCTTGTCGCCCACAAACAGCTCCCGAATCACCCCCGCCTGCCGCCGCAGGACGCAGGTGAAGTGCCTGTTGCTCACGATGTAGTCCGGCCCGACGCAGGAGAGGTCCGCGCCGCACAGTTTTGCAGGCCTGCCTGTCAGGATAATGCCTGGACAATCCTCTTCGCGTCTTACCGCAAGTCCATCGAGGCCTACAAGAGACAGGCCAGGCGCGCCATCCAGACGGTCGAGAAGCTGCACGTTCTCTGGCAGAAGTGCCTGGAACCCGACACCTGACCACCGACCACGCCACTTTACCACGACGGATGTCTTCTCCGGGTGAAGAGGAGCGGACTCGTTCTCCCAAAGGACTCCCACGTTCTGTGGCCGCCAGTAGATCGAGGATCGCTTCTGCACGTGCGCGGGCTGATCGGGGAAGCCTGCGCTGTCCCGCAGAAGTCCCTCGATGGTGTGCACGCCCCACTCAGTAGCGTCAGGGAACCCGATGCGACCCTTCACGACTTGGGGGGGCAGCGATGTGTCAGCGGGGCGAATCCCCCAACCCCAGCCGCCACCACCTGGTCCGGCACTGAACAAGTCATACTCCAGAGGTCCCAGGAGGCGACCTTGGTTGATGGGCGAGTAGTCAATGTGCATTCTGGTGTCGCTGCGGTTGAGATTCACGAAGACCACACTTGTCCTGTTGGGGCTGCGCCGGAGAGAGGTGAACACGCCGGCAGCTCCGCAGTCTACGGCTCGATATGATGCTTCGCCTCGCGACAGCTCGGCGCAGGCCCGTCGAGTTTCGTTGATCCGCCGGAAGACAGGGCCATGACCTCGTTCCATCCGTTGATAGACCATCGGCACGCCGTCAATCCAGGCGGTGAGGGCGTAGAGGGCACGCATCCCCTCGACGCCATACCAGCCCTGGGCACGCAGGGTGTCGTGGCTCTCGATGTGCCGAAGGAAGATGGTGCCACGCGGGTTGATGTATTTCTGCTCCTCCAGGTATTCCTGGAGCAGGGGCACAAACTCGGCGGCGGGCATGTGGCGCCAGGCGTGGAGGACGGTGAATGCGAGGCCAAAGTCGTATTGGAAGTCGCTCACGCCGGCGTGGCGGGGACTCTCGACCTCGGCGAGGACCGCGCCGTCCTTGGGCTTGAGCTTCTTGACCTCGTCGCGGATGCGCTTGACCATCTCGAGGCCGCCCTTGAGGCCGGCGTGGCTCGCCCTCGCGTAGGGGATGGCGGGGTCCCAGTTGTACTCCTTGCTGCCGTAGCAGGCGTCAATGCGATAGCCGTCCACGTCGTATTCGCGGACGTAGTGTGCGGCGACGTGGGCGATGTAGTCCTGCCAGTCGGGGCGGGCGAAGTCGTTGAGCCAGTAGGTGAGGGTCGAGCCGTCCTCGCGGCGGAGCATGAACTCGGGGTGCTGCTGGTTGTGGACGGCGTTGGGCGCGCCGCCGTGGGGCACGAGGTCGAGGAGCACTTTCAGGCCCAACTCGTGCGCGCGCTTGACCAGGGCGCGGAACTCCTCGGCGGTGCCGAGGCCGTCCTGGAAGCGGTAGTAGTCGAGCGGCCAATAAGGGCTCTTGTATTCGACGGGGAGAATCCAGATTGCAGTGACGCCGAGCTTCGGGAGCGTGGGCAGCAAGTATTCGGTCGCTGCCTTGAAGCCGCCGAGATCGGTCCAGTTGCTCCCAATCGTCCCGCCAGGATGGAAGGAATAGAGGACTGCGCCGTGGAGCCATTCGGGCCTGTCGGCGGGCACTTTCACTCCCACGCTGTCAAACCAGTCCCAGAGCATCGGCAGGGCGTCCCAGTAGGCGGCGTCAACGGCCTGCATGGTCACGAAGCCGATGTGCTGGGGGACGTTGGGGCGGAGGTAGCCGGCGGCGCCGACGCCTTGAACGACATCGAACTGCCCGGTGCTTTCTTCGACGCGGACGTGGGAGGAGTCGTCGGAGCAGGCGGCGAAGAGGAGGGAGCGCTTCGGCGTGAGCTGCGCGAGGAGCGGGGCGATGGAAAGGCCGCTGCTGTGGCTGACGCCCGGCTTCATCGCCGCAAAGGGGTAGCTGTGCGGCGGCCAGTGCTTGGGGAAGCGATAGAAGCCGTCGGGCGTGGCCTTGATGCCCGGAGTGCGAAAGGTGAATGCCCGCAGTTTCACCGTCTCCTTGCCGCGATTCGTCAGCGTCGCCGAGCGGTCTACCCTCGGGAGGTCGGCGTGAAGCTTGTAGCGTTCGACGACCTCGTAGTCGCCGACGGAGATGGTCAGTTCCAGCGTGTCGGGCGCGGGCTGCTCGCGCTTGAGGAGCTTGCGGCCGGGCTTGAGCTGCTCGGCCCAGGTGGTCTTCTGGTACTCGCCGACGCCAAAGGAGATGGGGTGACGACTGGCATCGGCCTCGGCGAGAACCTCGTCCCCGCGCGTCAGGCGCACGAGCGCGCCCGTGGCCTCGTCGAAGGCCAGCGAGAGCGGCCCGTGCTGGAAGGTGAACGAGGCGGCAGGGGCGAAAGAAGTAGCCATCAGAAGGAGGGTGGCGAGGCGTTTCATGGGTGCGGCTCCACCTGTCCCACTTGTCCCACGGGTCCCACTGGTCCCGCGGAACTTGTGGGACGTGTGGGACGTGTGGGACGTGTGTGGGGTTGTGCTTTGAGCTGCTCAAGATAGCGGGCGCGGGCCCTGGCGAAGAAAGCCAGATACGGCTCAGTGGCGTAGTCACGATAGGTCCACGGCGTGGGCGCGAAGCCCCCCTTCTTGTAGGTAAGCGTAATCTCGGCGTAGATGCCCTTGCCGATGTAGATGCGGTGAACGTAGTCCTTGGTGGTGGCTAGGAGCAGCTTCGAGCCGTCGAGGAGGCCGGGGTCGAGGTTGACGGGGCGCGGCACGGGTGCGCCCAACTCGCGGGCAAGTTGGCCCTCCAACTCGTTGGTGCGCACCTTGATGTCGGCGAGGTCGCCGGGATTCACAAGGCGCTCGTGGGTGACGAACTTGCGGAGCAGGCCCGGCCCCATCTCGGGCTCGTAGTAGTCGGTGAAGGTGAAGGGGATGAGGGGGCTGGCGAGGTCGCTGGGGCCGAAGGTGTCGGCCAGAAGGCGCTCGGCGGCGTCGAACCACTCGGCCCGTCCGGCGAGCATGCCCACCAACAGTTTCATCGGTTTCGGGGGCCGGATGTCGCCCAAAGCAATCCCTCCCGCGAAACACGCGAAAGGACGCGAATGAGGAGACAGGGACGCGGAGCGTCCGAAGCCGGCGTCCCCACGCGGAGCGCAGGGACGAGAAGCCGTTCTATCACGGCGCGGGCGGGACCCTCGCCTGCGGCTTGCCGTTCTGCGCGCGGCTCAAGAGGTCGAGGAAGCGCGGCTTCAGGGCCTCGCCGCCCAGGTCGGGGTGGGAGATCTGGAGCTTGAGGATGCTCTTCACCACGAAGTCGGAGCGGTTGTCGAGGTAGATCATGAAGAGCTGTTCGTACTTCGTCTCCCACCACTCCTTGGAGTATTCGGGCACTCCACGAAGAATCGTGTCGTAAATGCGTCGCGCGCCGACGTAGTCTTTGCGCAGGCGATGAAGGTCGGCCCGCTGCCGCAGCAGGTCGAGCGAGGTGCCCACCAGCTTCTCCATCTGTTCAAGATATTGGAGAGCGTTGGCGTACATGCGGAGGTTGATGCAGCATTTCACCAGCCGGTCGTAGACGCCGACGACGATCTTGCCCTCCTCGCTCTTGGGGTCGAGGCGGCGAAGGTCCGCCTTCTCGACCTGCGGCTTGTAGAGGTCGAGGGCCTTCCGCCAATCCTCGCGCTCGTAGAAGCCGTTGGCGAGCCAGAGCTCGAGGGGCGGGTCCTTGCCGAGGGCCTTGATGACCACGGGATAGTAGAGGTTGAGGGCAATGGTGGTGGCCTTCTTCGCATTCTCGGCGTCGCCGGCATCGGCGAACTTCTGGGCGAGCGCGCGATGGAGGTCGGCCAGCAGGCGGACCAGTTCCTCGGGCGACACGACGCCGGGGAAGCGCTCGGGGAAGGTCTTGAGGAGGGCGATGGCCTCGTGCAGGTTCTCTCCGGCGCGGTGGAGGCGCACGAGCATCAGGGCGGCCTGGCCGCGGCGCTGCGCGGTGCCCTCGGCGTTCTTGGGATTCGGCTCGGGCTTGGATTCGGAGACGGTGAGGAAGCGGGAGAGCTTCTCGATGGCCGCCGAGCGCTTCTCCCGGGCCTCGGAGGTAGTCTTGTCGGCCAGGCGCGCGAAGTGGTTGTAGGCGGCGAGGGCGTCGCCGTAGGCCGCGAGCACCTCATCCACCTTCTCGCGGTACAAGGGCGAGTAGCGGTAGTAGACTTCGAGGCAGAGGATGGCCAGCGCGGTCGTGTAGACGCGGCCGCCCACGCTGCCGCCGTAGGTGAGGGGCGGCCAGCTCCCCTCCTTGTCGCCGTCGCGATCCTGGATCTTGACAAGCAGGTCGCGGACCTGCGGGTGCCACTTCTCCCAGGCCGCGCTGCGGCGCTGGTGCAGCGCGAGGTTGGCGTAGTACCAGAAGTAGTAGTTGTTGGTGCTGGTGAAGAGGGCCATCTTGTCGAGAGGGATGGGCATGTCGGCGTCGCGCTCGACCCACTTGGGCGGGTTGGCGTTGATGACGGCGCCGGCGCGCTCGATGTACGGGTCGTCGCCCGCCATGCCCAGGTACTGGTGGCACAGGAGGCCGACGGCGTGGAGGGCGACTCCCATCGGGAGCCTGCCGAGGTAGAAGGTCTTCCCCTCCTGCTTGTCGGTGACCGAGTCGAAGAAGCGGCGGGCCTCGCCAAGCGCCTTGGGCGGGACGTCGAGGCCCACCAGCGTCGCAAGCCGCAGCGCCATGACCATCCAGCCGCTGATCGAGGAGTCGCCGTCCGGGGAGTTGTGGTAGTAGCGCCAGCCGCCGGTCGAGTTCTGGCTCTTGCAGATGAAGTCAATGGCCCGCTGGGCCGGCTCCTGGAGGCGCAGGTCCTGAGTCATCCCGTAGGCTTCGACCAGCGCCAGGGTGGCCATCGCATGGCAGTACATGTAGCCGCCGGGGCGCTTGCCCTCGTGGGTGAGGGCAATGCAGCCCTCGCGGTCCTGCTGGCTCCGAAGATAGCCGAGCGCGCTATCCACCACGCGGAGGAACTTGCCCCGCTTGTGGGTGTAGCCGGCGCCGAGGAAGGCCAGGGTAGCCAGGCCCGAGATGCCGGGATCGGCCCACCGCGCGCCCTCGCTGTCGGTGCGCCAGCCGCCCGTGGGAAGCTGCTTGCGCGAGAGCCACAGAAGGCCGAGTTCGACGGCGTTCTCGGAGCCGGGCGTGGCGCCGCCGCCCCCCTCCACAATGGCCTGCCTGCCCCCCGGCGTGCGCGCGGCGAATGGCCCGCCCTCCACCGCTACGACGCGGGCGCTCGCCTTCTCGGCCTCTGCTATGGCCGGCGCATCCTCCAGCGGCTTGAACGTGTGGCGCTCGAGCGGCGGCTCGATGGCGGGCGGCTCGGGCGACACGTGCGTCGAGATATCCACAGGCGGACGAACCGGCTCGGGCGGACGGATGCTGACGACGTGTATGGTGGCGATGATCTCTTCGCGCACGCGAACGTTGATCTTCCAGTTCATGAGGATGAAGATCACGATGGCGTGGACGAGGAGCGAGAGGCCCCACCAGGGGGTTCGGCGGGCTGTGTTGGCGAGCTTTTCCCTGAAGGTCGGCACAGGCTAGCCCTTGCGCACCGGGGTCCCTGAGCGGCCAGCCCCCGGCCTCCCCCATTATACGAACTGGCGGGGTGCAATTCACGCCTTTTGGCGCGAGTCACTGGGCCAGCGTCTTCCTCAGTTCCTCAATGGCCCCTGTTGCGGCGTCGGCGCTCGCCGCCTTGAGAACCAGGCCCACGCGGTCGCCCGCCAGCAGGAATGACACGAAGTTGTCGGGCGCGGCCCCGTACACCTGGGGCCCACCCTGCTTCCCAGGCACGGCCTTGGGGGCGTAGAGCTCCACACAACGCTGGAGCGCGGCTTCGGCAGCGGCGGGTGTCGCATACTCGACTACCAGGATCTGGTGGCTCGGCTTGCCGTCGCGAGCGTAGCGGGCAAAGGCGGCGGGGATGCCGGGCGCGAGGGCCAGGCCCTTCGGCCCCGTGAGGTCGGCCGGAAGCACGTCGGGCGCGGCCAACTCGTGGTGGAAGTAGTGGACGCTGGTCGGCTGACGCGCCGCGAGCGGCAGCGCGGTGACCACGGAGGGCAGCTTGGCCGCGCCCTCGGGCATTCGCGCGAGCAGGGCTTTGGCGAGCCCCACCAGGTCCTCGCGCGAGGCAGGCTTCTGGCCCAGGCTCACGAGGTGCAGGTAGTGAGCGCCGTTCCACGCCCACACCTCGCCTTCGCCCGAGGCACCGCCGTTGCCGAGCTTCTCGAGCGTCCGGGCGCCCGCCGAGCAGTCGCGGCTGTACGCGCCGAACGCCTCCTCGGGGCTTGCGAAGTACCACAGGTCGGCATTCACCTCCAGCCGGCCCTGCTTGTACTTGGCCGCCGCCACCTGTACGAAGGCATAGGTGAGGTACGGCTCGCCGGCGCCGTTGATATACTCGAACAGGCCATTCGGCCCGACGTAGAGGCGCACGTCGCCCTCCAGCTCCCACGCATCCACTCTGGGCGCGAGAACGCTCTTGGGGTCCACTGCCCGGACCACGGCGGCCGGCTCTTCGGCCGCCACGCGGGCCGTGTCGGCCGGCCCCTCGACGCGAATGGCCGCTTCGCCTGCGACCGGGCAGACGTTCTCGCAGAACCCGCAGCCCACGCAGAGGTCCTCGACCACGTAGGGCCGGTCAATGACGATCTCCTTGCCGCCGACCTTGCCGACGAAGCGGTTGTAGCGGATCGCCTTGCCCGGCACGGGGCAGGCCTCCTCGCAGGTGCCGCAGTTGCAGTCCTTCCACTCGGTCAGGCCCTCGCGGTAGCGGGCGTGGCCGCGCCACGGGATGCAGCGGCTCATATCGAACTTCGCCTTGCCCAGGGCGCGGGTGCGCTTCTGCTCCAGCGTGAGCTGCTCGATGGCCTGCGACGGGCACACCTGGCCGCAGGAGGTGCAGGTGTAGACGCAGTAGCCCAGGCGAGGCACAAGGCGCGGGGTCCACAGCCCCTCGAGGCCCGCCTCCAGGGCCGATGGCTGAAGCGCCCGTGTGGGGCACACGCGCATGCACTCGCCGCAGCGCACGCAGCGGGCGAGAAACTCGTCCTCCGGCCGCGCGCCGGGCGGCCGCAGGAGCGGCAGCCGGCCTTTGGCGCCATGTCGAGCGGGGTTGATGCGCAGGAACGGCAGCGCGGCCACCGTGGCCGCCATCGTGGCCACGAAGCCCCGCTTCGTGAGGTCCACCGCCACGTCCTGCTCCTTCGGCTGGCGACGAAGGAAGCGGATGGCATCCACAGGGCATGCCTCCTGGCACCGAAGGCACAGGATGCACTCGCCGCTTCGCGTGCCCTTGCCCTGATCCGTGATGCAGTCCATCGGGCAGATGCGCTCGCACTTCCGGCACGAGATGCACTCTTCGCTCACCGAACGGCGGAGCAACGGCTTGAGGCCGGCGGCCCCCAACAGCGCTCCGAGCGGACAGAGATTGCGGCACCAGTAGCGGCGATACCACACGCCCATTCCGACAAGTGCCACGAAGAGGCCGAAGAAGAGGGCCTGCTGGCTGTAGGTGGGCACGCTGCTATCGGCGAGCACGGCACGCGAGCCCCTTGCCCACCAGTCGCCGAGTGCGCCGGCGGGCAGGTCCTGGAGCGTCAGCCCCACGCCGTTGCTCAGCCACGCCACATAGGGCACGATGGCCAGGCCGTAGCTGCGGGTGGCGATGCTGAGCGGGTCCAGCCAGCCCGATGCACTGACGCCCAGGGCCGCGCCCACGAGCACGAAGGCGAGCAGGTAGTATTTCAGCCTGCGCCCGTCGTAGAAGGCGGGTTTGCGCCCTTTCCGCACCATCGCGAGCGTGGCGTCACACGCATCAATCGTGCTGCCGAGCGGGCAGACCCAGCCGCAGAAGAAGCGCCCGAAGAGCACCGCCAGGACGAGCAACACAAGGGCCGGCACATAGCGGACAATGAAGTCCCCTGCCCCCAGCATCGTGGCCAACGCCGCCAGCGGGCTCAAGCGCAGCACGGCGTCGGGCGGCACAAGGCGGGCCAGCGGCGCCCCCAGCAGGCTGGCCGCATGCACCAGGAGCACCACGAAGGCAAGGAAAGTCACGACCTGGGTGATGCGCCGCAGCGTGCTCATCAGGCCTCTCTGACCGTGAATTTCAGATCGCCCAGGCCGGCTTCGGCGCCGCGGCGGATGAACCCCACATCGGCCGGGTCGCGCCCGAACAACTCGCGGGCCGCGTAGGCGTCCACGGCCACGGGGTCGGTGCCCACGATGATGCGCTGCGCGCGCTCGGGCGACTCATCCACGTCGGAACGCCTGGGGCTGTTCGGCCCGTTGCGGAACATCACGCGGGTGGCGTCGAGGATCGTGAGGTCCACCTTCACCACGCGGTGGAGGTCGGCGATCTTCTCGTGAATCTGCTGGTGGAGCTGGCCGCGTTCGCCGCCCACCATGCCGAAGGCGTTCTTCATGCCCAGCGTGAGGCCCGAGGTGCTGTGGGTCTTTGCCGCAGGCAGGTTGATCAGCACATCCACCTGGTCCTGGAACAGCACGAGTTCGTAGAAGGGCCACGCCTTCAGGGCGAAGGCATCGGGGATCGGCACCTCGTGGAAGCGGCTCTCGTCCACATAATGCACCGTGCCGCCGGCCTGCCGGACAGCGTCGGCGATGCCGCTGGTGCGGTAGGGGCCGGAGGGGTCGCGGGACATGGTGCGATCGAAGACGATGACGCGCGCGTCCGGGCTGGCCTCGCGGCACAGCCGCACCACGGCGGCCACGGTGGCGGGGTTGGCATTGGCGCCTGTCTCGGGAGGGAGATCCCAGGCCATGTTCGGTTTGATCACCACGGTCTGCCTGCCGGTGACGAGGGCTTTCAGGCCGCCGGCAGCCTCGAGGGCGCGGCGGACGTTCTCCGCCGGCATCGGGCCTTTGGCCACGATGACCTTGCCCGGCCCGAGGCGGAGTTGGTGGGGAGCGGGCGCCTTGAGCAGGCGGTTCACGCGGCGCGAGCGCCGCCAGAGCCCCAGCCCGAAGGTGGCCCCGGCCACGCTCGCGGTGCCCACCACGAAACCTCGGCGCGTCATCTCGGCCTTCATCGCCGGCCTCCACCCCCCTCGCCAGGAGACTGTAAGATAGCAGATGCCGCCGTGCGCTGTCAACCAGCAAGTTTCCCTTGCAATCTGGGGCCTGATCCATATAATTATTGGTCTGCACGGTGTTTGGAGACACTCGGCTGTTTACGTGCGCCAACGAAGGGGCAAGCCAAGCATGGCCGAAACCAGCACGCAGGTGCTCGATGTCCAGCAACTCCTCCTCGGCAGCAAGGGCGATGTGGCGCAGTACCTGCTCCTGCGCCCGGCTCAGGGGCAGTCGCTCGACCAGCGTCGCCGGCTCGAGGGGCTGGTGATCGAGCTGATGGAGAACCCGGTGGCCGACGGCAAGCCATTGGCCCGCGAAGAGGCCGCGCTCATCATCGGCGTGGGCCTGTGGGCGTTGGGCCGTCTGGAGGAGGCGATCGCCAGCCTCACAGCGGCGGGCTCGCCCGAGGCGGACTACTTCCTGGGCCAGTGCTACCTCGAGAGCGGGTACTTTGCAAAGGCCGTCGAGGCGTTCGAGCGCGCCCAGCGCGCCAAGGCGGCCACAAAGCGTCTCGCGGCCTATGGCGAAGCCGAAGCCATGGCCAAGGGCGGCCGCCCCGAGGCGGCTCTCACAAACGCCCGGGCATTGGTCCGCGCCAATCCCGACGACCCGACGGCCCACTACCTGCTCGGGCTGTGCCTGGATCTGACGGGCCGCTACGAGGACGCTATCGCCGCCTATGAGAAGGCCCTGTCTCTCGACCCCAACTGCGCGGCCGCGACCTTCCGCCTCGGGTCCATCGAGGCGCTTCGCGGCGACGCCGACCGCGCCCTCGAGCACTACACCACGCTGGCCGCGGCCCCGGCCGTCTACGTCAATGCGCTCATCAACCTCGGCGTCCTCTACGAGGACCGCCGCGAGTACGAGAAGGCGATTCCCTGCTACCGCCAGGTCCTGCGCGCCTGCCCCAACCACCCGCGGGCAAGGATGTTCCTGAAGGACGCGCATGCGGCTCTCGACATGACCTATGACGAGGACCGCCAGCGCGAGCTCGAGCGGCGTGAGAAGCTCATGGCCATTCCGATCAGCGACTTCGAGTTCTCCGTGCGCGTGCGCAACTGCCTGCAACGCATTGACATCGAGACCCTCGGCGACCTCTGCCGCCTGACGGAAGAGGAACTCCTGGGCTCCAGGAACTTCGGCGAAACGTCTCTCCAGGAGATCAAGGAGGTCCTCCAGGCGCGCGGCCTGCGCCTGGGCGAGGGCCGCGAGGAACTCCTCGCTCCGCTGGCGGCCTCGGCCGCAGGCGCTGCCGCGCCCGGCGTGCCCGCGGGGGCCGACGAGGCGGTGCTGGCCATCCCCATCGCCGACCTCAACCTCTCCATGCGCAGCCGCAAGTGCATGGACCGCCTGGGCATCTCCACCCTCGGCCAGCTCATCGATCACACGCCGGAGCAGCTTCTGGCGAGCAGGAACTTCGGGCGCACGTCGCTCAACGAAGTCAACGAGAAGCTGGCTCGGTACGGTCTGACCCTGAAGCAGACGCCGGCGCCCGAAGAGGCGGACGAGGACGACGATGACATCGCGCCGGAGGAAGAGCTCGTGAGGATGGATAGCGAGCACGAAGCCCCCGATGAAGGCGAGTGAGCCCACTCTGGTCCACGCCTGCTGCGCCCCTTGCCTCTGCGCGATCCTGGATCCGTTGCGCGGGGATGGAGCCGTGCCCACCGCCTTTTTCTACAACCCCAACATCCACCCGCTGCTCGAGTTCCGCAAGCGGCTCAAGGCCACCCAGGTGTTCTGCGAGCGCGAGCGGGTGCCGCTGATCGCCTGCGAGGCCTACGGGCTCGAGGAGTTCCTCCAGGCCCTGGCGGGAAGGCACTCGGGGCCGGAGCGTTGCGCGGTGTGCTATGGCCTGCGGCTGGAGGCCGCCGCACGTTGCGCGGCGGAGAAGGGGTTCCCCCGCTTCACGACCACGCTCCTCGTCAGCCCCCACCAGGATCGAGAGGCCGTGTGCCGCCTGGGCCATGCTGCCGCTCGGCGCTTCGGCGCGACCTTCGACGACACCGACCGCCGCGCCCTGCACGATGCGGGCGTCGAACGCGCCCGCCACCTTCAGCTCTACCGCCAGCAGTACTGCGGCTGCATCTTCAGCGAATGCGAGCGTTACCGCGATACAACCGCCGAGTTGTACCGCGGCGGGTCCCCCTCCCCGACGGCCGAGTCGAGACGAATTGGCCATGGCTAGAAGCCGCCGCGCGCGTGCGAGGATTCGACGAGCCGTGGCCACTGCCGCCGCCGCGTGCGGCATGGTCGCGCTGTGCCTCGCGCCGTCGTGCACCCGACGGCCCGGCCCCGTACACGTCCCGTCCGAAGTCATCGCCTCCACAGGCGTCGCCCGGCCCGCCCGTGTGCTCCTGGCCGAGGGCATCGAGAGCGCCGCTGTCTCCATCGCATCGCCCTACACCGTGGAGCCGTGGGGCGAGCGGCGGCGCGGCACGCCGCCCGTGCTCGCCACCTGCCCCCCGCTCGCCAACGGCAGCGTGCGGATCACCGCGTCCGCCATCATCGCGGGCGACCGGCATTTCCCCGACGACGCCGTGTTGCTCCGCGTGCAGAGCCGCGCGGCGCTCACGCTCAACGGCCGCCGCTATCGCGGCGACCTGGCCGTCCTGCGCACCGGGCCCGCCCAGTTCGACCTGCTGAACGTGTTGCCCGTCGAAGATTACCTGTATGGCGTACTCGCCGGCGAGACCTTCCCCGCCTGGCCCGCCGCGACGCTCGAGGCCCAGGCCATCATCGCCCGGTCGTACGCCCTCTGGCGCATGGCCGAGCGGCGCGAGGGGCGCTTCGACCTCTACGCCACCGTGATGGACCAGAACTACCTCGGCATGGAAAAGGAGGACCCGCGTCTCGTGGCGGCCGTGGACCGCACAGCGGGCCTGGCGCTCCTCTACCAGATGAGGCTCTTCCGCTGCTACTACCACTCGACCTGCGGCGGCCACACCAGCGCCGTGCAGGACGTGTTCCCCGAGCCGCCCCTGCTGCCGCTGTCGGCGGTGCCCTGCCAGTACTGCAAGGACTCGAAGCACTTCGCCTGGAAGCGCACGTTCACGAAGGCGGAGATCGCTTCGGCGCTCGCCGAGAAGGGCTACAGCGTGCCCCGCCTGGCCTCGCTCGCCGTGGCCAGCCGCACCCCATCGGGCCGGGCCAAGGAGCTCTCGCTGGGCCTCCCGGGCGACCGGCGCGTCACGATGCTGGCCAGCGACTTCCGCCTCGCCGTGGGGCCGGGCAAGCTGCCCAGCGTGTGGTTCGAGGTGCGCGACCTGGGCGCCAGCCTGGAGTTCACCGGCCACGGCTTCGGCCACGGCGTGGGCCTGTGCCAGTGGGGCGCCAAGGGAATGGCCGACGCGGGGTTCGGGGCGGCCGAGATTCTGCGTCACTACTATCCGGGCGCGCAGCTTCAACGGCTCTACGAGCCACGAGGCTCCATTTGACGCAGCGGGCGTTCTTTGGTATTGATGCGACTTCTGGCGCCGCGCGCGCCGGCTGGCTCCAGACCCCACACGGGCGAGTGGAGACCCCCGCCTTCATGCCCGTGGGCACCCAGGGCGCCGTGAAGGCCCTGCTGCCGAGCCAGCTCGAGGCGGCCGGCGTCCAGATGCTCCTTGGCAATGCGTATCACCTCCATCTGAGGCCCGGCGAGCAAGTCGTCGCGGGGCTCGGAGGGCTGCACGGCTTCATGGCCTGGCCACACCCGATCCTGACCGACAGCGGCGGGTTCCAGGTCTTCTCGCTGGCCGAACTGCGGCGGGTGACCGAGGAAGGCGTCGAGTTCCGCTCGCACATTGATGGCGCGCGGCTCGTGCTCACGCCGGAGCGGGCCACCGAGATCCAGAACGCGTTGGGGGCCGATGTGATCATGGCCTTCGACGATTGCGTGCCCTACCCGTGCGAGCGCGACGCGGCCGAGCTGGCCATGCGGCGCACCCTGGCCTGGGCGAGGCGCTGTCAGCGGGCCCACGCGCGCCCCGCCGACCAGGCCCTGTTCGCCATCGTGCAGGGCAGCGTGTTCGAGGACTTGCGCCTCGAGTGCGCCGAGCGGCTGGCGGACCTGGATTTCCCCGGCTACGCCGTGGGCGGCGTGAGCGTGGGCGAGGGCGACGAGCTGATGTACCGCGTGCTCGACGCCACCGTGCCGCGCCTCCCGGCCGCGAAGCCGCGCTATCTGATGGGGGTGGGCACGCCGATGAACCTGATCGAGTGCATCGAGCGGGGCGTGGACCTCTTCGACTGCGTGCTGCCGACCCGCAACGGCCGCAGCGGCCACGCCTTCACGGCCCGCGGCGTCGTGCGGCTGCGCAACCTGCGCCACCGCAACGACCCGCGCCCGCTCGACGCGACGTGCGACTGCGCGACCTGTCGCGGCTTCTCGCGCGGCTACCTGCGCCACCTGTTCCAGGCGCGCGAGATTGCCGCCGCCGTGCTCACGTCGCTGCACAACGTGGCCTTCTACCAGCGC
Organism: Planctomycetota bacterium; assembly: GCA_035384565.1. Lineage (NCBI taxonomy): Bacteria > Pseudomonadati > Planctomycetota > Planctomycetota bacterium. The sequence goes on from DAOOIT010000034.1 coordinate 60,531, forward strand.
CTGGTGCGTGGCTGCCGCCAGGCGATTCTCGAGGGACGCCTGGCCGCCTTCAAGCGCGCCTTCCTCGAGGCCACCTCGCAGCCGGAGGACACCGAGAGTTCATGAACCCCTTTCCCACGCTCTGGCCCGCCCTACCCATCGTGTCTCAGGCCGCGCCCCAGCCGCCCGGCGGCAACCCGCTCATGCAGAGCTTGCTCTTCATCGGCGTGATGTTCGCCATCCTCTACTTCCTGATGATCCGCCCCCAGCGCAAGCGCCAGCGCGAGCACATGGACATGCTGGCCGCCCTGCGCAAGGGCGACAAGGTGATCACCCGCGGCGGCATCCACGGCGTGGTGACACTGGTGCGCGACCGCGAGGTGAAGGTGAAGGTGGACAGCAACTGCGAACTCACGCTCAGCAAGTCGGCCATTGCCGGCGTGGTCACGCCGGGGTCCGACGAGGGCGACAAGGAGGCCGACAAGAGCTGAGGGAGCGCCCCCTCTTCAAGCAGGTGGCCTGTGCAGCGTTCCGCGGGATGAGGCCCTCCCGCCCACAAAGCAAAGCCTGGAGACCTGACGCATGCCGAAGTTCTGGACGAACCTGGTGGACAGCCTGCCCCGCGAGTCGAAGAGCCTCACGTGGCGCGCGCCGCTGGTGCTGGTGGTGCTGATCCTCTCGTTCCTGGTCTTCCTGCCATTCCGCGACACGCCGTACGCGATCCGCGTGGTGCACGACACGTACGACGAGCGCGGGCGCGTGGAGCCGGAGGCCCGCCAGGTGCTCTCGACGCGGGTGACCAACTGGCTCGTCTGGTTCACCAGCCCGTTCCACTACGAGATGGAGCGTGAGGTGAGCGTGAAGAAGCTCGAGCCCGTGGGCGGGCGCGAGGTGCGCGAGCGCACCCTCGAGATCCTCTCGCGCGGCCTGAACCTGGGCCTCGACCTCCGCGGCGGCACCGAGCTGCTGTACCACATCCTGCACGACCCGAAGGCCACGGGCGGCGCCACCGCCGAGGAGATCAAGGCCGTCGTCCAGCGCCGCATTGACGCCTACGGCCTGCGCGAGGTGCGCATCCAGGCCCAGGGCGCCGAACGCCTGCTCGTGCAGCTCCCCGGCCAGGAGGCCGCCGCCCTCGAGAGCCTCAAGGGCATCATCCAGAACATCGGCCACCTGGAGTTCCGGCTCGTCGCTCCCGAGAAGTCCGAAGCCTACAAGACCTGGACCGAGACCGGCAAGGCCCCGCCGGGCTGGACCGAGTACCCCTTGCGCTCTCTCAAGGAAGAGAAGTACATCGAGCGCAAGATCCTGGTCAAGGATACGCCGGAGATGACCGGCGAGAACATCGCCAGCACCCGCGTCATCACCGAGGGCAGCGGCCGCAGCCTGGGCCCCAGCGTCGGCCTGAGCTTCACGCCCCAAGGCGAACGCGAGTTTGCGCGGGTGACGGGCGACAATGTGGGCGAGCAACTCGCCATCATCCTGAACACGCAACGCTCGGGCGATCAGATCATCGAGAAGGGCACCTGCTACTCGGCGCCCGTCATCCGCACGAAAATCTTCGGCGATGCCGTGATCGAGGGCGACTTCACGATCAAGGAGGCCGAGGCCCTCTGCACCGTGCTGCGGGCCGGCAGCCTGCCGGCGCCGCTGCGCCTCGAGCACGAGAACACCGTGGGCGCCTCGCTCGGCTCGGCCCTCATCAGCAAGGGCGTGCTCGCCAGCGCCATCGGCGCCGGCGCCGTCATCGCCTTCATGGCCGTCTACTACCTCGTGGCCGGCCTCATCGCCGACATGGCGGTCATCCTCAACGTGCTCATGCTCGTCTCCATTCTCATCCTGTTCGACGCCACGCTCACCCTGCCCGGCATCGCCGGCCTGGCCCTCACCGTGGGCATGGCGGTGGACGCCAACGTGCTGATCTTCGAGCGCATCCGCGAAGAGACGACGGGAGCAGCGGAGAAGCCCCTGCGCCTGGCCGTGCGCGAGGGCTTCGACCGCGCGTTCTGGACGATCTTCGACTCGAACCTCACCACCATCCTCACCGCCATCGTCCTCTACTGGGTCGGCACCGGCCCCATCAAGGGTTTCGGCCTCACCCTCACCATCGGCCTGCTCGTGAACATCTTCACCGCCGTCGTGCTGGGGCGGGTCGTCTTCGACATCCTGCTCTGGCGCCGCTGGATCACTCGCCTGCCCATGATGCAGATCTTCGGCCGCCCCAACATCGGCTTCATGAACAAGCGCTTCAAAGCCATGGCCGCCTCCGCCGTCCTCATCGCGGGGGGCATGGCCGTCTTCGTCTCGCGCGGCGCGGAGAACTGGGACATTGATTTCCGCGGCGGCACCATGCTCCACGTGGTCTTCGCGAAGGAGATGGACGCCGAGGAGATCCTCGCCCGGCTCAAGAAGGTCGGCAAGGAGTTCGAGATGGCCGAGGTGCAGAGCATCGCCTCGGCCGCCCAGGCGGGCCGGACCTTCGCCGGCCGCGTCTCGCGCGAGTTCGAGGTGCGCATCCCCTCGCTCTCCGAAGTCATCCTCCCGCCCACCATCCCCTCGAACCCGGCGATTGACCGCGGCACGATCGAGGCCGCCATCACCCTGCCCAAGCCCCTGAAGCCCGAGGACGCGCGCCAGAACCTCCCCAGCGACATCACCCTGGAACCCACGGGCCAACCCGACGCCGAGGGCAGGCACGCCACCTTCAAGGTCACGTCGAAGATTCTCGAGACCCGCGAGTTGCGCGCCGCCCTTCGCAAGGCCCTGAGCATCGAGGCTCTCGCCGCCTTCCAGGTCACCAAGGCCGACGTCCACTACCCCTGCGAGACCCCCGTCGAGTTCGACCGCCCGGTCCACCTCGGCGACTTCCAGCGCCATCTGCGAGCCATGGACGAGCACGTGCTCGTGGAGCCCGCGGGCGCCGAAGAGGGCCAGGCCGAGTACCGCAAGTTCCACGTCAAGAGCACGCTGGCCGACGGCAATCTCGTGCGCTCGGGCATCGAGCGCGCAGCGGCCGCCGTCAGCCTCGAGGCCCAGGTCATCGAGACCTTCAAGCAGGACCTGGCGCCCGTGGGCCTCGACACGCTGAGCGAGACGGACGAGGCCACCACGCTCGCCCTCAACCTCGCGAAGCCCCTGGCCCCCGCCCTGTTCCAGGCGAAGCTCGCCTCGTGGGAGCTGGGCGCCACCGCGAAAGCCGGCCCCGCCAACGACAACGGCGAGGTCAGCCGCTTCGAGATCGTGCTGCCCACGGACCGCGTGGACCAGCTCTCGCGCCGCATCGCCGATGACCCGCAGACCTTCGTCCTCTCCGACCCCATCCCGCGCGTGGCCAAGGTCGGGCCGGCCGTGGCGCGCGAGCTCCTCGTCTGGGCCATCGTGGGCGTGGTCGCGGCCTGCCTCGCCATCATCGCCTACGTCTGGGTGCGCTTCGAGCGCATCAAGTACGGCGCCGCCGGCGTCCTCGCCCTGGTCCACGACGTCCTCTTCACGATGGGAGCGCTCGCCGTCCTCGACCGCAAGTTCAGCATCACCATCATCGCCGCCCTGCTCACGATCATCGGCTACTCGATCAACGACACCATCGTCATCTTCGACCGCATCCGTGAGAACCTGCGCAAAGAGCGCAAGCGCGATGTGGACGCCGACCTCATTGACCGCAGCGTCAACGAGACCCTGAGCCGCACCATTATCACCTCGTTCAGCACCGTGCTGGCGGTGGCGTCGCTGCTGTTCTTCGCCGGCGGCGTGATTCAGGACTTTGCTCTCACCCTGCTGATCGGCATGTTCGCGGGCACCTACTCCACCGTGTTCATCGCCAGCCCCATCCTCATCTTCCGACGGGAGCAGACCGAGAAACGGCTCGCCCGTGGCTGAGGGCCGCCAGGTCCCCCGCCGCCGCGCGCACCTGCCACCTGAACCACCGTCCTTGCTGGGGCCGGCCCCGCCGGTCCCAGCAAGGGCTCTCTCCCGGGTCCGCCCCGAAATTCCACAAAAAAATCGAATTCCGCTCTTGACAATCGCTCCCTGAGCGGCTATAAGTTACGTATCCCTCCCCGTAGTTCGCATTCTCCCCGACAGGGTCTCTCCCCGACCGCCGAGGTGCAGCCATGGCCCAGCCGGAAGCCCAGGAAAGGAGCCCGCGCGTGCGCAAGGATGCCAAGATCGCCCTCATCGTGATTCTGGCGCTCATGGTGCTGGTCGTCGTCATCTGGGGCCGCAGCCCCAAGCCAGGCGATACGCTGGCCACGCCCGCCCCGGCCGCCACCGAGGAGGCGAAGGGAGCCGCGTCCGAGGCCCCAGACCCGGCTGACGCGGCCGCACCGGCCGCCTCGGCCGCCGAGACCCCCTCTTCCTTCCCCGGCGAACCGGCAATGATGAACCACGTGCCGCCCGACAGGGCTTCGGTCACCCATCGGCCGGCGAGCGCGTCAAGCGAACGGGTCGCCCTGCGGGCCGAGGAACCGCCAGCCGACCCGCCGGCCGCCTCCCCAGGCCCTGCGCCCGCCGCGGCCGCTGGCGAACCCAAGCCGGCCTCCAAGCCCGCTGTCACCCACACGGTCGTCAAGGGCGACACCTACACCAAGCTGGCGGCCAAGTACTACCGGGACGGCAGCAAGTGGCAGCTCATCCAGCGGGCCAACGGCAATCAACCCGTGCTCCGCCTGGGCCAGAAGGTCGTCATCCCCCCCTTGCCCGATGCTCCGGCCCCCACGGAAACGGTCACCCCCAAGCCCTCTACCCCCGACAAGCCGGCCACCACGGACAAGCCGGCCCCCGACGCCCCCTCCCGGCCCGCCCCCACCACGCCCGAGCGCAACCCAGGCCGCACCTACACCGTGAAGAAGGGCGACACCTTCATGGCCATCGCCCGCGTCATTTACCGTGACCCCGGCAAGTGGAAGAGCCTCTACCAGCACAACCGCGCCAAGCTGCCCGACCCCGCCAAGCCCGACAGCCTGCGTCCGGGCACCGTGATTGACCTGCCCGCCCTCGCCAGCACCCAGTGAACGCCGCCACGTTCGCTACCGCACTGCGACCCCGACCGCTCGGGGTCGCGGTGCGCTGGGGGCCACTTGCCCCGCGCTGCCGCTCCCGCTATGATCGTGAGTGTCGGCCCTCTGGGACCTGCGGACCCTCTCGATGAACATCGTTCGCGGCCTCTACGCCCCCCTCCCTCCGCTCGTCGCACCCGTGGTTACATTGGGAGCCTTCGACGGCGTTCACAGGGGGCACCAGCGCATCCTGGATGAAACGGTCTCGTGGGCAGCCGACCTCGGCGGCCATTCGGTGGTCCTGACCTTCGACCCCCTGCCCAAGGCCGTCATCGGGCCCGAGGGCGCTCTGTGCATCACCTCACTGGAACACCGGCTCGCGCTCCTCGGGCGTCGCGGCCTCGACCTCGCCGTGGTGCTGCCCTTCGACAGCGCCGTGGCCCAGATGCCCGCCGAGCAGTTCCTCCGTGACCTGCTCCTGGGCTGGCTCGGCACACGGCATATCGTCTTCGGGCTCGACTCGACCTTTGGCCGTGGCGCCGAGGGCAACCTGGAACTCCTTCGGCATTTCGAGGCCCGGGGGCTGCTCTCGGTTCGCTCGCCGGCCCCTGTGCTTTACCAGGGCCAGGTCATCTCGAGCACGGCCATCCGCCAGGCCATTGCCTCCGGCGACCTCGCGCGGGCCGAGGCCATGCTGGGGCGCCCCTTCTCGCTGCTGGGCACCGTGGTGCGCGGCGACCGCCGCGGCCGCCAGCTCGGGTTCCCCACCGCCAACCTCGACCTGCATCACGAGGCCATCCCGCCCGACGGCATCTACGCCACCCTCGCGTTCCTCGACGCCTCGCCCCTGCCCTCGCTCACCTACGTCGGCCGCCGGCCCACCTTCGCCCGCGACGACGCCGACACCGCCATCGAGGTCCACCTCATCGGCGTCCAGGCGGACCTCTACGGCCGCGACATCGAGGTCCGCTTCATTCGGCGCCTTCGCGACGACGTGCGCTTCCCCACTCCCGAGGCCCTCGTCGCACAGATGCACGCCGACCGCGAGGCCGCGATCGCCGCCTGCCGCCAGGCGCTGAACCCTGGCCACGCCAACTGACCGCCCGCACCCAACCACCCGCGGGCATTCCACCCCCGGGCGATGCCATGTCGAGCGAGAGCATGGCTCCGGCCCTGCCCTCACTCGCCACCGAGGCGCCCGAGCTCTGCCCGTTCCTCTCACCGCGTGGAACGGGGGGCAGCTCCAGCGGGCGCCATCTCCGTAACCCTCTATGCCCCAAAGCCTTAAGCTCTCCGGCCATGCCCATTCCATGCTTGCTCATCGCGTAGATGAACCAGTATGACCGGAACTGCGAGAATCGCCCATTCTCGCCAGTCCACCCATGCTGTATCACTTTCCTTCTCACAGGGTTGATACACCATGCGCAGGCTGCGCCCGCCAGCCGCTCGCCACAGAGGCGGTTGCCATGTGAACTTTGGCCTTCGCCAGGGCACAGACTGCGCCTGGAACCGACCCGCGAGTCGCCCCGAGTCTCCCCTCCCGAACGTTCCAATACGTTTCCCTCGTCCCCACGCTCTGCTCCTCCTTCTCGTCCCTACGCCCTGCTCCCCTTTTCTCGTCCCTACGCTCGGCGTGGGGACGGGCCTCTTGGCCGCTCCGCGGCCTCTTCGCCTTCCGGGGAAACAGGACACGGGAGTCGGAAACCTCCCGCGGGTTCCGAACCCGCGGGAGGTTGGGGTTGGACGCTGGAGCGTCCGAACCTCCGCCCCCACGCGGAGCGTAGGGGCGAGCATGATTTGCTACCCCCTCATCCCCACGCCCTGCTCCTCCTTCTCGTCCCTACGCTCGGCTCCCTCTTCTCGTCCCTACGCTCTGCGTGGGGACGGGCCTCTTGGCCGCTCCGCGGCCTCTTCGCCTTCCGGGGAAACAGGACACGGGAGTCGGAAACCTCCCGCGGGTTCCGAACCCGCGGGAGGTTGGGGTTGGACGCTGGAGCGTCCGAACCTCCGCCCCCACGCGGAGCGTAGGGGCGAGCATGATTTGCTACCCCCTCATCCCCACGC